>JAPKZT010000003.1 GCA_026393655.1 Actinomycetota bacterium
AAACTCGTCTCCTGAAGTGATCGCACGACTGGCTTGGTGCAGCTTTTGAATAAAATTTGCAGCCTGATCAAGATGTGCTTGGTTTTGGGGATCTGCAGGTGAACCGTCTATCCACTCAATTAAAGACCAGTTGAGTTCTGAGTCTGTTTGTACTGGTTTTGGCACCCTCATTTTATTTTGTTGAAGAAATTTCAACGCCTGCCACTCAGCCTTGCGCCGCAAGCGATTATCAACTGCCAAGTCGGGGTAGACCTTAAGCGCGATTGAACCATCGCTAGTTTCGACGCGAAAAATTTTGCTGTTGCCGCGACCCTCAACGCGTTGTGCCGATGTGCAATTCAACTCTGGGCAAACAAATTTAGCGCCAGACAATATGACACTCGAATTAATTTCGCCAAACAATTCGTCACCGACTTCACGCCATGAGTGCATTGTTGAGATTTCTTGATCCGTCGAGGTTGCATATCCAAACAGAATTTTTTTGGTTTTCTTTGGAAACGATTTGTCAGTTAATACTTCGTCCAAGTCATCAATGAATACATCAAGTTGTAGTTCAATAATTTTGTCAATTTTCTCATCACGAGTTTCGGCATAGAAAACATTTTTTAACTTTATTTTTGAATCAGAGTCACCAACAAGTTTCTGATTAATCAACCAATTTGTTGCAGCATCACGAAGTGGTGTGCGTGATTCGTCAAAATGACCTAATTTTGTTTTATGACTAACTATGAAAACTTGATGATTGCCTGAGAGCGCGCGCAACACGAACTCATAAACGCCTGGATATAAAGTGGCGAGGTCAATGTGTTTGCCATAAACCAGTCCTTGAACTTTTTGCCAAGCCACATCACCGTCGGGCTGTTTAAGCAGTTCAAGTTTTAATTCACGCTTGTTTAGAGTTTGAGTTTTGTAACCAAGAATTCGTGCAACTTCTGGAAATGCTTGGTCGTAATTAGCAATCGTGTTATCAAAATCGAGGCCGATCCTCAATATCACGCCAACTTTTCAGATTGGATTCGCTTGATGTTGAAGTATTTGTCGTCGGTCAATGAGTCTGGCAACAAACCACCTTCAAGTGCATTCTTCATGTCGACAATTGCATCTCTAATTGTGTGCTGTGGCACGAAACCAAGCGTTTCAGAAATCTTTTTGGATGAAATATGGTACGAACGGTTGTCATCTGATGGTGAAGTGACTAGTTCGACATCATCCCCCATGACATCTCGAACCGAAAGTGCCAATTCTTCAACGCTTTGATTTTCGTAACCAGCATTGAAAATCTCGCCAGCGATCAATTCTTTCGGAGCGTTCAATAACACGACGTACGCTTCGACCATGTCGGCGATATGAATATTTGGTCGAAGCTGCTGACCGCCAAAGACTGTTATTTTTCGTTTGTGAAAAGCCAAGTTTGAGAGAATATTGACTACAACATCAAGTCGCTGGCGGCGTGAATAGCCACAGACTGTTGCTGGACGGATTGTGACAGTCGTGAAATCATCTGACTGATATTCCGCGATAATTTTTTCGCAGTCGGCCTTGAACTTTGAATAATCAGTTAAAGGCTCGAGCGACATATCTTCTGAAACGTTCGGCTCACTTTTCACGCCATACACAGACGAGGATGAAGCGTAAATAAAGCGACTAACACCACTTGCTTTGCTTATCTCAACCAATGGCCTAAACGCATCAAGATTGATCGAGCGACCGAGTTCTGGGTCTAAGTCAACACTTGGGTCGTTTGAAATACAAGCTAAGTGAATTACAACATCATGTCCAGGAATTTCGGCTTTCAATAATTTCTGATCACGAATATCGCCCTTAACCATTTTTAGGTTTGGGTGAGCGTCAATTACATCATCGCCAAACCACATCAAGTCAATTACTGTCACCGAGTGACCGTCTTTAAGAAGTCGTGGCACCAACATTGAGCCCACGTATCCGGCGCCGCCAGTTATAAATATTTTATTTGTCATTGCTACCAAGATACTTGAACCAGTCTTCTGTCGCCGTGGCAATCGTTGCGGGCGTCCAAACTGGTGCCGACTTCCAATAATCAATATTCGCTAGAACATTGTCAACACCTTGCTTAATATCTACCTTTGGCTGCCATTTCAATTCACGGCGAATTTTGGTGATATCGGCAAATGTGCAGTCTGGCTCGCCAGGACGCTTGGGGATATATGTAACTTCTCCGCCAAGAAGTTCGACAAGGCGATTCACAGAAACTGTTTCGCCGCTACCGACATTAAAGATTTCTTCGCAAACCGAACTTTGTGCCGCGGTCAGAAAAGCGTTGGCAACATCGGTTACATAGGTGAAATCTCGAGTTTGTGTGCCGTCGCCAACAACAGTGAACGGTTTATTCGCTAATTGTTGTGCAAGGAACACACCTAACACGGCACCATATGTGCCAGAAGTTCGCGATCTCGGACCATAGACGTTAAACAATCGCAATGCAATTGCTGGCAAGTTATATAACTGCGCCCAGTGCATTACTAATTCTTCGCCAAGGCGTTTTGTTAGTGCATACGGATACTGCGGCGAAATCTCGGCTGCCTCTGAGGTCGGATACGTATCCGGAATTCCGTAACACGAAGACGAAGCAGCATAGACAAATCGTTTAACTCCGGCGTTTTTGGCGGCCTCTAAAACATTAAATGTGAAACACCCAATCAGCATCCTGAAAAAGTTTTTGCCAATTACCCGGCTTTGCAAAATCTGCCTCGACTAACTCGACCTGCCCAGCAACATGTGCAAGATTTTCTGGTCGACCAGTTGAATAATTATCAATTACTCGAACCGAAATATTTTCGGCTAGTAAAGCATCTACGAGATGGCTACCAATGAAGCCCGCGCCACCTGTAACGATTGCAGTCGTCATGATAAGTCTTGACTAACTACTTGGCGCTATTTGCGCTATCGCAAAGCCACTGCATGATCATGTGACCAATTATCAACTGCAAGTCTTCGGCGATCTGCATGTCATCAATTGCGAAATGTAACGGATGTTTTGCGATGTCTTTGCACTTTCCTCCGGAGAAACCGAGAATTGCAAAAGTTTCCATTCCGAGTTTGTTACCCATTTCAAGAGCGCGAACAATATTCGGCGAATTGCCGCTGCCTGAAAACACGAGCAGCACATCACCAGTGTTTGCCTTAACGCGAAGTTGTTCGGCGTATACCTCTTCGTATCCAATGTCGTTGGCGAGACATGTCAGCACTGCCGAGTTTGCAGCGAGAGATTCGATCCGCAAACCGATACCGCGCGTTAAACCTGCTCCGTAAATAAAGTCATTAGCCAAGTGGATTGCATTGCCAGCACTTCCACCGTTGCCGCAAAGGTAAATAGTTTTCTTCGTATCCCACGCCTGCTTGAAGGCTGCAGCAAGTTCAGGAACTTGTTTGATCGCTGGAAGTGTCAATGCACCTGCGAGTCGCGCCGAATAGTCAGTGATGTGTTGTTGCATAATTTTTATCCGTTCAGCATCAAGTCGGAGGAAATCCTACTCTACGATCGCCGAAACCCGAGATGCAATCGCATCACCAATCGCTAAAGATGCAGTCGCCGCAGGAGATGGAGCGTTACAAACATGCACCACTCGTCCTTTTTGCCGAATTTCAAAGTCATCTAACAAACTTCCTGCACGACTACAGGCTTGGGCTCGAACACCAGCACCGGTGGGTTGCAGATCATTTGCCGTGATTTCTGGCACAAGTTTCTGTAGCGCAGCAACAAACGCGTTTTTGCTGAACGAGCGATGATATTCACCGAGTCCAGTGCGCCAATATTTGAGAGCGATCTTTCGAAAACCAGGCCACGCCAAAGTTTGAGCAAACTCACGAATCGAAATATCTGTCTTGCGGTAACCCTCACGGGCAAAAGCCAAAACCGCATTTGGACCGCACTCAATAGTGCCATCAATGCGTCTCGTGAAGTGCACACCTAAAAAAGGAAAGTTCGGATCAGGC
>JAPKZT010000048.1 GCA_026393655.1 Actinomycetota bacterium
CAATACCGGCCACATGCGGAGAAGCCATTGATGTGCCAGAGATTGTGTTAGTTGCACTATTCGATGTGTATCAAGAAGAAGTGATGTTTGAGCCGGGTGCAAACACATCAACGCATGAGCCATAATTTGAAAATGACGATCTATCGTCGGCCGAAGTTGTTGATCCGACAGTTATCGCTGAAGATTCAGCCGCTGGAGAATAATTACACGCATCTGCATTTGAGTTGCCGGCTGCGACAACAAACACGACACCATCGGCAACACCACGAGCAACTGCGAGATCAAGTGCAGTCGAACGAGAACCACCAAGACTCATATTGGCAACAGCGGCAACACCGCTTAGGTGATTCTCAACTACCCAGTCGATGCCAGCAATTACACCTGAGGTTGAGCCAGAACCACTGCAGTCAAGAACTCGAACTGCAATCAGTGAAGCGCTCGGTGCTACACCATAATTAGAACCAGCGACCGTGCCGGCCACGTGTGTTCCGTGACCGTTACAGTCTTCGGATCCGCGACCATCGGAGATTGCGCTAAAGCCGGGCGTAACTCGCCCACCAAACTCGCCGTGACTAGCCAAAATACCAGTATCAATTATGTAGGCGTTGACACCAGCACCTGAATAATTTCGCGCGTAAATACTGTTGAGCGGCAGGTTGCGTTGATCAATTCGATCTAATCCCCATGACAGTGCAGTTACTCCGCCATCAGGGTTCGCAACCGGGGTCACAGCGCTAGACGCAGCCGATGCAATTGAAGTGCCTGCCGAGTTGGTTGCCGTCACAGTAAACGTATAAGCAACAGTGTTAGTTAAACCGCTAACGACACAAGTCAGAGCGCCAGAAGTTATGCAAGTCTTAGCTCCAGGCGATGAAGTTGCGGTATAACTTGTGATCGTTGCATTGCCGTCGCTAGTGGGTGCAAGCCAATAAAGATTTGCCGATGCGTTGCCAGCACTCGCACGAACATTTTGTGGAGCACTTGGTGCTTGCGGAACAGGCGCCGCGGTGTATTGCCAATTGAGACGAGTTGAACCTTTTTTACCGCTATAGCCATCGATCGCAATTTGATATGTAGTACCACTTCTGACTGCAACCGTTACTCGGCTCCATACGCCGGTTTCACCAGTTGCATCATCGTTAACCGCGACCGTTGTCAAACCGTTGACTGCAGATCCTGTGTAGACGCCAAGAAGCGTGTCAAAGTCGCTTGACAAAGTTGTTAAAACTAAAGTGCCAGTTTCGGCCGCAACCCACTTGTACCAAATTGATGCACTCGGCGCATAACCACCATGGGTTGGTTCGCCAGATTCGCGAGTTGAAGTGAGTGTCGAACTTAATGTGAAACTATTCGCGCCCGAGATAGCGGTCGCGCCAGAAAACGGATCATTCGAAAGCGAACCAACTGTTGTTATCGGTGCGGTCGCGCTTGTCGGCACACCTGTGCCTGCCGAGTTAGTCGCTTGGACTCGAAAAATATGACTAACTCCAACACTGAGAGTGCGAATTGAAACGAAAGTCGTTGTGCTCACACCGTCGAAATAAGTTGTCCATGTTGTACCTGAGTTTGTCGAATATTGAATCGTGTAGTCAGTAATAAATGCGCCACCATCAGAAGTTGGTTCTTCCCAATCAAGATCTACTTGACCAGTGCGCGCAGTAACCGTCAGACTTGTCGGTGCCCCCGGAGCAATCGGTGTCCATGGCGTGGAAGCATCTGAAGCTACTGACGGCTGACTTAACCCAATCGCGTTTTGTGCACGAACACGAAAACGATGTGCGACACCATCGGCTAGCGGGCTTACCGTTCTTGCAACATTTGCGCATACGCAACCAGCAACACCTGTCCATCCACTCCAAGTTGTCCACGTCACGCCATCGTTAACTGAATATTCGATGACATAATTTGTGATTGGCGAACCGCCGTTAGAAGTTGGTGCACCCCAACGAATTGCTACATAACCAGGCCCAATTAGCGCATCGTCAACACAACACGGCTCAGAAGGAACGCCCGGCGCAGCAGCAGCCGATGAAGCAGAAACCGCGCCTATCCCGGCGCCGTTAACTGCACTAACTCTAAAAATATAGGAAGTGCCGTTTGTTAGACCAGTAACAGTAACGAATGTCAGTGTGGTGAAATTTTCGGGGAATACCGACCATGAGGCACCCGAGTTACTTGAGTATTCGATGATGTAGTCGGTCACCGAACTTCCGCCATCGGTGAGTGGTGATGTCCACCTGACGACCAATTGTTCTAACGAAACTGTTGAAATAACAACATCTCTTGGCGCGCTAGGTACGGCCACGCTCCATGGAGTTGCAGAAACTACACCAGATGCCGAACCGGTACCGATTGAGTTAACTGCTTTAACACGAAACAAATATGAAGTTCCATTGGTGAGACCAGTGACAGTTGCTGAAAGTGAAGTTGAAACCCCGTCGCTAAAAACCGAGTAACTAACGCCTGCGTCGCTGGAGAACTCAATTACATAATCAGTAATTGCAGAACCCCCAATCAGTAACGGTGCACTCCATGTCAAACGAACACTCGTATTTAGCGCAGTAGGCAATACAGAATTGGGCGCACCTGGAATACCAATAGTCGCCGTAGTCGTACTTGATGGACTACTCGTACCCGCGCTGCTGACCGCACTCACCCGAAACAAGTAAACAGTTGAGTTAACTAAACCAGTTACGGTCGCCGAAGTTGACGCCGATACACCGTCAACAAATGTTGACCACGCAGCGCCATTATTCGACGAAAATTCGATTACATAATCTGTAACTGCATTGCCGTTACTAGAGGTTGGTGCAACCCAACTTAAAACAGCAGAGGCATTACCGCCGATTGCAATTAAATCGCGCGGCACACTCGGTGCGATCGGCACTGGCGCCGACCACGCAGATTTTGTGTACACCAATAAGTTGACAGAACCCGAACCGGCACCGCTGATTGCATCTGGCGTTGCAAAGGTAATTAATTTCTCTCTGACTGCTGCCGG
>JAPKZT010000136.1 GCA_026393655.1 Actinomycetota bacterium
GGCGATGCCGATTTTTAACATGGTTTCTTTCTCAGGAACATTTTTCGCATTGACGAAACTGCCGGGGTTTCCAACTGATAGATCCGTCAATTGGTTCATGCCACTTGGTTTAGCAATGGGTGCGGCTTTCAGCGGGGTCGGTCTCGGTTTTTCTCTAATCCGTGATTTAGAAAACGGTTTCTATGATCGCTTAAGAATGTCGCCGACATCTCGTATTTCATTAATTGTCGGCCCAGTGCTAGCCACATGGATTCGAGTGACATTAGTTGCAATTTTTGTGTTCATCGTCGGAGGATTCTTAGGAGCAAGACCTACTGCTGGTGTGCTGAGTTATGTTTGTTCACTCGTCGCAGCACTTGGCATTTCAACAATCGGCGCAGGCTGGGGTTTAGGTTTGGCATTTAGATTTCAAGATATGCGTGGTGCGGCAATAATGCAGCTATCAATTTTCTTGACAATGTTTATGTCAACCGCGCAAGTGCCATTAAATGTGATGACTGGATGGCTGCATGCTGTTGCTCGGGTCAACCCAATCACGAATATCTTTCGCTTGTCACGATCTGGCTGGGTTAACGAGTCTTCGACTGGTTATATGAGTTGGTCGAATGCATATGGCGGGCTTATTGCTATTGCTGTTTTGAGCGTTTTAAGCCTGTTGTTTGCCGTGCGAAGCCTGCAAAAAATAGAACAGTAAACGGCAAAGAACATCATGGCGATGTTGAGCCGAGAACTTTGCTCGTGCATTACATTCGCGAGACACTTGGGCTGACTGGCACGAATGTCGGATGTGATACTTCAAGTTGTGGTGCTTGCACTATTCACTTAAACGGTGAAGCAGTAAAAAGTTGCACGATGCTCGCGGTGCAAGCCGACGGAGACAGCGTGACAACAATCGAAGGTCTTGCTAAAGACGGCGTGATGCATCCGATGCAAACAGCATTCATGGAGAACCACGGTCTGCAGTGTGGCTACTGCACACCAGGAATGGTGATGGCGGCAATTGGTTTGTTAAACGAAAACCCAAAGCCAAGCGAAGAGCAGGTGCGCCTCGGTCTTGAGGGCAACTTGTGTCGTTGCACTGGATATCACAACATCGTCAAATCTGTACTCGCCGCCGCGAGTGCAAAGTAAAGGGGCTCGTCATGACGATCACCGAGAACAAGCCAAACAACATTATCGGCACAAGGTTGTTGCGTCGCGAAGATCCCCCGCTATTAACTGGCGAAGCAAAATTCACAAATGATTTAAATATTCCCGGTGCATTGCACTTGTCAGTTTTGCGATCACCTTACGCACACGCAAAAATTAAATCAATTGATGTTTCGGCTGCGCTGAAAATCGCTGGCGTAGTAGCGGTTTACACCGGTAAAGATTTGCAATCAGCATGGGCAGCGCCGATGCCGTGCGCGTGGCCAGTGACCACGGACATGAAGAATCCACCGCACTATCCGTTGGCAAGCGACAAAGTCAACTACGTCGGCGACGGTGTAGCCGCAATTTTGGCTACGAATGAAACTGCCTCGCGCGACGCACTCGACGCAATTGATGTGCAATACGAGCCGCTGAAGGCCGTTGTCGATCTTGAAGATGCACTGAGTGACAAAAACATTATTCACAAAGATCTAGGCACTAACAAGAGTTACACCTGGCCGCTACTAGTCGAAGAAACACCTGGTTGCGTTGAAGAAGCGTTCAAGAAAGCAAAATACAAAGTCAAAGAGCGATATGTTCAGCAGCGACTGATCCCAATGGCGATGGAGCCGCGTGCAATTGCAGCAGTGCCACAACCATTTGGTGGTGACATCACGCTCTATT
>JAPKZT010000018.1 GCA_026393655.1 Actinomycetota bacterium
GCAAGTGGCACACGATTTGGCTCATACATCATCTCTAACATGATGTGATCAACTCCAGAAGATTTCAAAATATCTGCGAGTTCACCAAAAGCGTGTGAGAGTTCGTCGTTCGACGGCACTTGGGCCTGATCAACTTTTGCTGTGCCAGCAGCCACGGGCAACATGTGCGAGAGTGAACCAGCCACCGCAATTTTGCGACTCGGTGATTTTTTAGTTGCCAAGTCACGTGCACGCAACGCCGCTTCAACCGCGATGCGATTGATTTCTTCGACCCGATCGGCATAACCGGCAGGTGTGAGCATCAATCGCGATGAAGCAAAAGTGTTTGCAGTGATCACATCAGCACCGGCATTGATGTAGTCAAGATGAACTTGCGTCAGCAACTCGCTGTTGTTAAGCGAGGCTGGCCCACACCAAGCCGAAGGGTCCATTTGTGCACCGCGGCGTTGCAGTTCGGTGCCAGTTCCGCCGTCAAGCACGATTATTTCGCCTATATCTAGGCGCCGCTTTATGTCTTGATAGCTCATCGCTACAAAATGCTAACTGCTTTAGTGAACTCATCAGTTAATGCTGGGTTTAAGATAAATACATGGTGATTGACGAATTGCGAGCAGCGCTTGGCGAAAAAGTGTCGGTCAATGCGACTATTCGTGAGCATCACTCGAAAGACGAAAGTTTTCACACTCCAACATTGCCGGATGCAGTTGTTTTTGCAACCTGCACGCAGGACGTAGCGACAACATTAAAAATTTGCAACGCACATCAAACTCCGGTTGTTGCATGGGGTGCAGGCACTTCGCTTGAAGGCAACAGCACACCAATTCGTGGCGGCGTATCACTTGATCTTTCGCAGATGGACAAAATCTTGCGTGTCAGTGGCGAAGATCTTGACTGCACTATCCAGCCCGGTGTGCGCCGCAAACAACTAAACGAATATTTATCGCGTTATGGATTGTTCTTCCCGGTTGATCCAGGTGCTGATGCAACTTTGGGTGGCATGGCTTCAACGGGTGCATCTGGCACGACGACAGTTAAATACGGCGCAATGAAGCAACTTGTGATGAGTCTTACTGTCGTAACTGCAAATGGAGAAGTGATCACAACTTCTCGACGTGCTCGAAAAACTTCTGCTGGTTACGACCTGACGCATCTTTTCGTTGGCTCAGAAGGCACACTCGGTGTAATCACAGAATTGACTTTGCGTCTTTTTGGAATTCCTGAAGTGATTGCATCGGCGACAATGCAGTTTGAAACAGTTCGTGAAGCCGTTGACGGAGTAATTGAAGTAATTCAACTAGGCGTTGACGTAGCCCGAATTGAACTTGTTGATCGAGATGCAGTGGTCGCAGTTAATCGATACTCGAATACTGAACTTCCAGAAAAAGATCTTTTATTGCTCGAGTTTCACGGGTCAGCCGAATCGACTGCGATTGACATTGCCCAGGCTAGAGAGATTCTTGAGCGGCATGGGGGTCAGGGTTTTAAACAAACAACAGATGAATCCGAGCGCCGCAAGTTGTGGCAGGCGCGACATGACGCTGGATTGGCTTGCAGGGCGCATCAACCCAATGGTCGTATATTTTCGACTGACGTATGTGTGCCGATTTCAAAACTCTCGCAATGCGTTGAAGAAACCAAAAAAGATTTAAGTGATTCTAAAATATTTGGCCCGATTGTCGGGCATGTTGGCGACGGAAACTTTCATGTTTTGTTAACTTGCGACCCAGCAGATCACCAGGCAATTGAACGACTAGAAGAATTTCACACGCGACTTGTAAAACGATCGCTGAGTCTTGAAGGCACTTGCACTGGTGAACACGGTATTGGAATCGGCAAAATCGAATATCTTGTCAGCGAACTCGGTAGTGAGGCCGTTGATGCAATGAGAGCCATCAAGTTTGCTCTTGACCCGAATGGCATCATGAATCCGGGCAAAGTTGTCGGTGAAGTTTCTTTGAGTAATTTTTAACTGGCCTGTAACTAGTGCACCTGACGCCTCAACAATTTTTGCCCTTTGATGGCATGGCGACTTTGTATGAAGATTTTTTAGATTTTGAATTCGCCTCGAGGGCGTTTAATCAAATTAGAAATGAGAGCGATTGGGAGCAACCAGAGATAACAATTTTTGGTAACACGGTGCTTGAGCCACGTCTTTCAACTTGGCACAACGAACTTGGTGAAGGTTACAAATATTCGGGTGTGATGCGTCGTGCGCAGCCGTTTTCAGAGATGCTTAGTGGAATTCGCGATAGATGTGCAGAAATTACTCGTACGCAGTTCAATTCTGCGCTTGTCAACTTTTATCGCAACGGGCAAGATGGTATGGGTTGGCATTCGGATAACGAGGCGTGCAACGGCCCTGAACCAACTATTGCGTCTGTCAGTCTTGGCGCGACACGAAGATTTGACATGCGTCACCGCAAAACTGGCGAGACTATCAAAATTCAACTTGAATCAGGAAGTCTGCTGGTGATGGCAGGTAAGTCGCAGCACTGTTGGGTTCATCAAGTCGCAAAGACAAAGCGAGTTCATGAGCCACGCATCAACTTAACTTTCCGCCGCGTAATCGAAAACTTTTAGAACTAGTATCTAGTTCATGGCAACAAGCGATTTTGTGATGTACAGCACGCAATGGTGCGGATACTGCAAGCGCCTCAAGTCAATGCTCAATGCGGACGGCATCACATTCACTGAGATAGATCTTGAGCAAAGTCCAGACGCTGTTGCAATTGTTGAGCGAGTCAATAACGGTAATCAAACAGTTCCAACGCTCGTATTTTCTGACGGTGAAGCGATGACGAATCCGTCTGTGACAAAAGTTAAAGAAAAATTAAGTTCGCTCGCAACTAACTAATTTCGGTCGCGTGGCGACATCAATTTTATGTTCGTAAATGCTACTCAGAGTTTCTGCGGTCATCGTTTCGCGCGGTGAACCATCTGCAACCTGTTTGCCTTTTTGTAAAAGTACGACACGATCAGCAAACGACATCGCCACATTAAGGTCGTGAAACACCGCAATAACTGTGCGACCATCGTCAACTAGTGATCTAACGATCCGCATCAACTTCTCTTGTTGACCGATATCTAGAACAGCTGTCGGCTCGTCGAGCAGCAGCAACTGTGTGTCTTGAGCCAAAATACGCGCCATTGAAACACGAGCCTGCTCGCCAATTGAGAGCGAGCGGTATAGACGATTGCGCATTTCGAGAACATCAACTCTTTTCATTGCCATCTCAATCAATTCTTGATCGGCACTTGTTGATTTTGGCCCACGACCCATTTCGACTACTTCTTCGACACTAAACGGAAACGAGACTGTCACTTGTTGGGGAAGAACCGCACGACGGGAGGCTAGATCTGATTTATTAAGACTTGTGATTTGATCGTTACCAAAACTTACAGTGCCAGTGTCGGGTGCAAGGTCTCCGGCCAGTACTCCAAGCAGGGTTGACTTGCCAGCGCCGTTCGGCCCGAGAATTGCAACTAGCTCACCTTGATTGGCTTGCAATGAAACATCATCAAGGATTGTTTTCAATCCACGAATCACTGAAATGTTTTTGCATTCAATTATTGAGCGGATGTTTTGGT
Organism: Actinomycetota bacterium; assembly: GCA_026393655.1. Taxonomy (GTDB): domain Bacteria; phylum Actinomycetota; class Acidimicrobiia; order Acidimicrobiales; family Ilumatobacteraceae; genus BACL27. Next base: position 3,589 of record JAPKZT010000018.1, read on the forward strand.
TCATGTCCAGCTGCTTTCACCTGAACGCATCTTGTGTAACAACCACAAAAAGAATGGTGCACCAATTAACGCAGTGAGCACGCCGAGCGGCAATTCTGCTGGTGAGAGCAAAGTACGCGCGGCCAGATCGGCGAGAAGTGTGACGATTGCTCCGAGCAATGCTGCGGCCCACAATAAATCTCGGTGCTTAGGCCCGAGCACGAGACGCAAAATATGCGGCACAATTAATCCGACGAAAGCAATGATGCCAGTTGCAGCAACGGCGCTTGATGCCAGCAAACCGACGATTGCAATTGTTTGTAAACGCACTCGTTCAACAGGCACGCCGACATGCGATGCCGCGCGATCGCCGAGTGCCATTAGATCAAGCGTGCGTGCGTATCTCGTACTTAGTGCGATGCCGATAATTGCGAGCGGCAAAACCATTGCTACTGCGCGCCAAGTCGCTAGACCCAGTGATCCGAGACCCCAAAATGTAACGGTGCGAATCTGGTCGTCATCGGCGATAAAAACTGCGAGACCGATCAATGCGCCAGACAATGCGTTGATTGCGATACCGGTCAGAATTAAAGTCACTACGTCGGTCTTACCGTCAACGCGCGATAAACCATAAACGACAGCCGTTGCCAAAGTGCCACCAATAAATGCAAAAAGTTGCACGCCGAGTGTGATCTTGCTCAGGCCAAGGGTGATTGCAATCACGGCACCAACCGCGGCGCCGCCTGAAACACCAACAGTCGCAGGTTCGGCAAGCGGGTTTCGAAATACTCCCTGCATTACGACACCGGCAACTGCCAACGATGCACCGACAACAATTGCAAGCGCGACTCGTGGAAGTCGCACGTTCCAAAACACTGCGTGGCTCACGCTGTCAGTGTTCGTGCTGTGCGCTGGTCCTTGTAATATAACTTTGATTAGCTCACTAAATGAAATTGTGTATGCGCCAGTTGAAAGCGCATTAAGAATAACTATGACCAACGCAACACAAAGTACTACGGCGACTATTTTTGGATTGATGCGTCGGAGGTCGTTCATTTGATTTGCGGTGCAATTAATTTGTTGCTGTCATAAGTGTGTCAAAAGATTGCGCCAATCTGACAATTAGCGACCCTGTTCTTGGACCAAATGAGAATAGTAAATCGTCATCAATAGAAATTACTGCGCGAGTTTTAGCTGCAGGTGTTTGGGCGATACCAGGGAGGGCGAGCAGACCGTCAATGCCACCGACTGATTTCAGACCAAGTGATAGCACAATAATTATGTCGGGATTTGCTTTGACGATTGCTTCAGTTGTTAATGGTGTGAAAGATGCAAGTCCGAGATCTGTGCCTACATCAATACCGCCGGCGGATTGAATCATTTCATCGGCACCCGAGCCTTCGCCTCCAAGTAAGAAAACTGATGCTGTTCCGCGTACATACAAAAATGCAACACGCGGATTTATTTTTTTTGCGGTGGCTTGGGCTAATGCCTGATCTATTTTTGATTGCGTTTCATCAAGAAGCTTGTTGCCTGATTCGACAACACCGAGTGCTTTAGCAATAAGCGTTATTCGTGGAGCGATTTCTTTAAGTTGCCAAACCTCAGGAGCCAGCAAAATAGAAACACCGGCACCACGCAGTTGTTGAATTGCCTCTGGTGGCCCAGAACGAGTATCGCCAATAACTAAAGTCGGGCTTAGTGCGAGCACACTCTCTGCACTGACATCGTGACCGCTACTAACTTTTGGAATCGGTTTAAGTATTTCAAGAGTCGTTGTTGCATCTCGGCCGATAATATTTTTCAAAAAGCCAAGCGAAATAACGATTTCTGCAATCGCATCGTTTAAAACTATTATCCGTGAAGTATCTGTAATCGTCACAGTTTTTTTATCGGCTGATTCAACTGTGACGGGTAGTTTCGAATTCGTATTGTCGATGACTGGCAATTCAAAATCTGAAGATGCGATGAGGATCGGTCGCATTGTTTCGACGCTCACCACTGAAGCAGGTGTCTTTGTATTGGTACTTGAACTTGTGCAAGCCGAAATTGTTGAGGCTAAGCAGATGATGGCAAGAGCAACTCGTAGTGCGTATTTTGCGGAGTGTTTAAAGCTGTGTCTAGCGTCAGACATTATGACTTGATTCACGACAGATCACTAGTTGTCATAGCCTTCTCAATCTACTAGTGCGATGCAGGTTGGTAGAATTTGACGAGATGAAACTTGCGACACATCTGTTGATGGCAGTCTCGATTGCTGGCTGTGCATCTGCTGCGCAAAATACTCAATCGCTAGTTGCGACTTCGATCACTGTGCAGACAACTTCGACTAGTAATTCAACGCCAACAACCCAGACAACCCAGACAAATTCGTCGAGCACGAGCACACTTGCGCCAGTGGTTTCTCAAACGGTCCCGACCGCTTCAACGACAACGCTTCCAAGCACATCAGTCTCAACTACGAAATTGACGACTACAACTGTTGCGTCAACTAGTCGACCAAAACTTTCGGTAAGTCAAACAACGAACTTGAATCCAAATGGGACATCAGTCACAGTTCGTGGAACTGGCTATGACATTTCAAAAGGTGTGTATGTAATTGTTTGCACTCAAGCGGCACCAGGCCCGCAATCAACTTGTGTTGGAGGCATAAACATTGATGGCTCATCGGCAAGTTCGGTGTGGATAAATTCACAGCCTCCGAGCTATGGAGTTGGCCTTGCGCTTGCATTTCAGTCCGACGGCTCGTTTAGTGTTGTGCTGTCGGTCGTTGCGAAAAGCGGAGACTTGGATTGCACCGTAGTGAAATGTGGTGTGGTTACTCGCTCTGATCATCTTCGCTACACCGATCGAACACAAGATGTTTTTGTGCCGATCACTTTTAATACGAATCCGTAGTTGATTAGAAAATTATTTTGTAGCACCCCCCGATACAAAGGATCTTGACATGAAAAGCAAATCAATACTTCGTTCAGCACTGGCTGTTTTAATTGCTACTGGAGCGCTCTCAATAGTTGCTTCACCGGTTTCAGCAGCGGTTGGCGTGACTCTAGACCAAACTACAAAACTTGCTGACCTTCAAGTTGTCTCAATCAAATTGGCGAGCATTCCTGCTGGACAAGGTGTTTATATTTCGCAGTGTTATAAAGCCCAAATAGGTCAGCGCACCGCAACTGGTCTGATTTGCAATGGCAGCATCACAGAGCAAGGCACGATGATTTGGGCAACAACTGATGCATCTCGTGGTTCACAATCTGCAACTGGTGAACTGACTTTGATGTTGCGCTCAAGTTTCACAAAAGTTGATGCAAATAATGTCAGCACAACCTATGAATGTGGCGCGAAAAATTGTTCAATTTTTGTCTACCGAGATCATCGTGGCTTAGCAGATACAGCGCTCGACACAATCGTGCCCTTGAAGTTTTTGCCAACACAAGATGTGACGCTTGCAAGTCTTGGTGTTAAAAAAGATGGTGCGAAGTATGTGGCAGGCAATTCAGTCTCAATTAGCGCAAGCAAACTTGTAACAACCAAAGGGCAAGCAGTTGCTGTATCCAGTTCAGAGACCCGTTCAATTTGTTCGACCACCGGCACGTCAAGCGTCGTGATTGAGTTTAAAAAAGCTGGAATCTGCTCGATCACTCTTTCGGCCGAGGGCTCAAAAAACCTTGACCAAATGATTAAAACAGTCACTT
>JAPKZT010000200.1 GCA_026393655.1 Actinomycetota bacterium
TTTTTGACACCCAGCCACGCAAGCAGACCGACGACGATAACGACAGTACTCCAAGTGGTCGCCGCATTATTTTTTACAACATCTTGATCGTCTACTGACCCACCAGCAGCAATCTCATTGCGAAACTTTGAATAAATCGAACTCAACTCACAACTTCCTTTCGCACTATGTCTCGAGCCCAACGGCGCGCAACTTTGTCTGCTTCTAAAATATCTTCAACTTCTATTGGCATTAGACCATCATGGTGTTGCATCGTTGCTTCAATGATGGTCGGAATTTGTGACCATTGCACGGCACCTGCAAGAAATGCTTCAACCGCAATTTCATTGGCGGCGCTCAACCAGGCAGGCGCCGTACCGCCAACACGACCAGCGGCGTAAGCCAAATCAAGGCAGCGAAATGTGTCACGGTCAGGTAGTTCGAAATCAAGTCGAGAAAGTTTCGTCCAGTCGATCGCACCAAAACCGACGGTTGATCTTTGCGGGTATTCAAGAGCATAAGCAATTGGCAATCGCATGTCGGGCAATGACAACTGCGCGATAGTTGCGCCATCACGAAACTCAACCATCGAGTGCACAATTGATTGTGGGTGAACAACAACATCAATTGACGCATAATCTAAACCGAATAATTCATGCGCTTCAATAACTTCAAGACCTTTATTCATCAAAGTCGAAGAGTCAACTGTGATTTTTGGCCCCATCGACCAAGTTGGGTGCTTTAACGCATCTTTTATCGTTACGTTTTCTAAGGATTTTCTTGTACGCCCCCTGAACGGCCCACCACTCGCGGTAAGTAAAAGTTTTGCAACTTCTCGAGAACTATTATCAGAGCTACGCAAGCATTGATGAATCGCACAATGTTCACTATCAACTGGGACAATCTCGGCACCAGCAATTTTTCGTAATGGCGCAACAACTGGCCCAGCGGCAATCAGGCTCTCTTTATTCGCAAGGGCGAGTCGCTTGCCGGCTTTAAGCGTTGCAATCGTCACCGACAATCCTGCAAATCCGACGACGCCATTTACCACTACGTCGGCGATGTCAGACATCTGCGCAGAATCACCCGAGACTTCAATTTTTGGATCTGTAATTAAAAGTTCTCGCGCAACATTTATTCGCGCCGACTCATCGGTTATGACAACTAGCTTTGGCTTAAAGATTCTGGCCTGCGCAATTATTTCTGCAACTGAAGCGTTTGCGCTAATTGCGACAACTTCGTAGTCACCAAGTTTTGATGCACTAATTACTTCAAGAGTTTGTTTACCGATCGAACCTGTTGAACCAGCAATCGCAACACGCTTCACAGGTCAAGCAACCCAAGGGGTGAGCACCAACGTCAGATAATAAATAATTGGCAAAGTGAATAAAATGCTGTCGAATCGATCAAGTGCTCCACCGTGTCCGCGCAACAATGTTCCGAAATCCTTGATATCCATACTGCGCTTAATCATTGACTCGGTGAGATCTCCAATTGGCCCGACAATCGAAATCACAGTGGCGATAATCAACCAGTGACTCAACTTTGTCCAAGTTCCACTTTGCATGCCGGCAGCAATAACCACAGCAAAAGTGCCAATTGCTCCACCGACAAACCCTTCCATCGTTTTACCAGGACTAATCCAAGCTCGAAGTGGAGTACGACCGACAGCCATTCCGATAAAAAATGCCATCACGTCATTGGCCATCACGCCGATCACGACTATAAATAAAGTATCTGTTCCGACATTTTCAAAGCCCGGTCCAGAGTTTGAAAGCCGCAAAATTAGCGCGCCATACGAGCCGAATAATCCGATCCAAATAATTCCGAGCATCGTTAGGCCCAAGTTTGCTGCGGGGTCACTCTCAACTGATGTTGTGCCGATAAAACTTACTGCCGCGGCAATAAACGCAAACGCAAACACTAGGGGCAGCGCTGCGTCTCCGACCCAGTATGCAGTTAACGGGCAAACGACGCACGCCACCACTCCGACAATTGTTGCGGGCTGATATCCGGTTATTGATGTCTGCGAAAAAAACTCGACTGAAGCCAACCCTAAAACAACAACAAGCAAACTGATCACAGCAACTGGACCGAATAAAGTTGCGCCAATATAAATTGCGCCTAATAAAGCCCCGACTGCTGTTGCTGTCGGAATATCTCGTTTAGCAACAGCGGGTGGTTGTCCGGGCGAATTTGTGCGTGTTCGCCGGCGTGGTCCAGTGCCTGAATCGGTTTGAGAATTGGTTCTTGTGCGACGAACTTGCTGTGGTTGAGTTCGAGCAAGCCCACCAGTTGTATCTCGACGCACTGTGCCTGTCGATGAATCTCGCTGTGTTGTGTTTGGTACAAGCGTTGGGCGACTTTGCTCACCTGTTAGATCTGATCCAATCGTGATGCGACCTTCACGTGCAGAACGAGAAACCGGCGGCGGAGCATTATTCGGCTCAATGCGACGAGAGCCACCTGTTAAATTAACTTTTTCGCGGCCATCTTTTCCCGTCAAATTAACTCGCTCGCGGAAATCTCCTCTAGCAGGAGTCGGCGAGATGGTGTCCTCAGAAATTTGTATCAATTTCGGGGCCTGATTAACTGGCTGAGCAGTCACCTGCGGTATTTGCTCAGTTCTTAGCCCAGAGAATGAATCTTTAGGTGTCGCATCAACATCATCGGCAAATTGGACTACCCCAAAATCATCACCAAAATCTACGGACGATTCGTTTTGAACACGCTCAGGCAGAACCGGCGTGTCATCATTTGAAAAGTCTTCACCATCCATATTTAAACATCCCCCTTAAGTTCTTGATCACTTTGCTCGCGAGAATTAACCCTCCCGAAAATACTTTGACGAACAATTAAAACCCTAAGCCTAGACCTCAAGAAGTTCGTGCTCCTTGCGCGTAAAAGCCTTATCAATCGTGTCAACTGTGGCTTGGGTGAGTTGCTCAAGTTCTTTTTCGGCACGATCTAGTTCATCCTGAGAAATATCTCCATCTTTTTTTGCTGTCTCAAATATTTTTCTTTCATCACGGCGAACATTTCGCACCGCGATACGTCCATCTTCGGCCATATTTTTCACGACTTTGACAAATTCTTTTCTACGCTCTTCGGTAAGCATTGGAAAGTTCAGCCGGATCACGACACCATCATTGCTCGGCGACAAACCCAGATCGCTGGCTTGAATTGCTTTCTCGATCGCCGCTATCGACCCACGATCGTGTGGCTTTACGACCAACATTCTTGCTTCTGGCACCTGAAACGACGCGAGTTGCTGCAGCGGCACAAACGCACCAAAATATTCAACTTGAATCTTGTCGACTAGCGAAGCATTCGCACGCCCAGTTCGTACACCAATAAATTGAGCCTGCACGTGGTCTACTGCCTTACCCATGTTCTCCATCGCCTCAAGCAGAGTTTCGTCTATCACCCGACATACGTCCCGATTTGTTGGCCTTCTAAAATTTTTCGAACATTGCCTTTTTCTAGCAAGTTGAAAACTACAATCGGTATTTTGTTATCCATGCAAAATGTGATCGCGGTTGAATCCATAACTTTCAAACCTTTACTGATCACATCGATGTAACTAATTTGATCAAATCGAGTTGCAGTTTTGTCTAACTTTGGATCTGCCGTGTAAATGCCATCAACTCCTGAGTGTGTGCCTTTCAAAATTGCCTGTGCAGAAATTTCGGCTGCACGCAACGCTGCGGCCGTATCGGTAGTAAAAAATGGATTACCCGTACCGCCCGCCAAAATCACGATGCGACCTTTTTCAAGGTGGCGTTCGGCGCGACGCCGAATGTAAGGCTCAGCAACTTTTGGCATTTCAACAGCCGTCATCACCCGAGAGAACTGCCCGACTCGCTCAAATGCATCTTGAAGCGCGAGTGCGTTCATCACCGTGGCGATCATCCCCATATAGTCGGCTTGTGCTTGATCCATTCCTTGACCAGCACCTTTGAGACCTCGCCAGAAGTTTCCGCCACCAACAACAACGGCAATATCTACGTCAAGGTCGCGACGCGTTTCATGAACCTCAGTTGCAATTTGATGCAGAACATCACTGTCAAGCCCAAAACCAGTTGACTCAGCAAGTGCTTCGCCCGATAATTTTAAAACCACTCGCTTCCAACGAGAAGTTTTTGACGCCACACCTGCCATAGGTGATTAGCCTATTTCAACCTGCGCAAAGCGAATGATTTTGGCAGAGCCAATAATCTGAGCCACTGATTGCTTGTCGTCCTTGGCATATGGCTGCTCTAGCAGGCAAATGTCTTTGTAGAAACCAGTTACTCGACCGTCAACGATCTTGGTTCTGGCTTACCTTCGTTTCGCGTTACGACTTCGAGAGTAGCCCTTTCGGCAGCAACTACCGAATCTGGCACGTCTGTCTTGACGAGATATTTGGGTCTTGCGAAAGCGATGTGCACCGCGACATCATGTGCGAGTTCTTCTGTCGCACCAGACATTTCGATTAACACACCGTTGATTCCGCGACCACCCTGCAAGTGAGAGTACGAACCGATGATGTTTCCGGATGCGGCTTCAAATCGAACGACATCTCCAAGTTCTATTTTTTCTTTCAGCAAGATTTTCAGATCTTCAAGTTGCGTTGCTCGTTGCGAAACTGCTGCTTCGCCTTGTTCAACGACAAGAGCGGCAAGTGCATCTGCCTCAGCTTTGAAGCCGTCACTGCTTGCTACGAAATCTGTTTCGCACTTCAACTTAACCATCGCTCCAATGTTGCCTTTGATCAACATCGAAACAAGGCCTTGCGCATTGTCTCGATCATCACGCTTGGCGCTGGCCGATAATCCTTTTTCACGAAGCCATTGCTTTGCTGCTTCGAAATCTCCATTTGCTTCTTCAAGTGCTTTTTTGCAGTCCATCATTCCTGCGCCAGTTGCCTGACGAAGAACTTGTACTTCTTTTGCTGTAAACGCCATCGTGATCAGTTCTCTCTATTTCGTCTCTGTCGTAGGTGTAACTCGAGCATCACGCTTTGCCATGTCGGCTGCTGCCTGAACTTTTGCAGACTCTTGTTGCGCATCAAATGCTGCTTGCTCTGCTGGTGTACGTGTTGCTGGCGCCGGTGGCACAGGTGCTGTTGACGTTCCTGTTGTTGGCGCGTTTCTTGGTGTCATTTTTTCTGCGATGTAACGACCTTCGATAACTGCTTCAGCAATAACTCGGGCCATTAACTCATTGGCGCGAATTGCGTCATCGTTACCCGGAATCGGATAATCAATCACATCTGGGTTGACGTTTGTGTCAACGACTCCGATTACTGGGATACCGAGTTTGCGCGCTTCAGTAACCGCGATGTGCTCTTTAAGAGTGTCTACAACGAAGATTGCATTTGGACGACGGCTCATTGAGCGAATGCCCGACAAGTTGCGCTGCAACTTCTCAAGTTCGCGACCGATTAAAAGCGCTTCTTTTTTGGGCATCAATTCAAATTCACCAGTGTCACGAAGTCGCTCGTACTCTTGCATTTTGCTAACGCGCTTTGAAATCGTGTCAAAGTTCGTCAACATTCCGCCCAGCCAACGCTCGTTGACTTATGGCATGCCGCAATGGTCAGCGAAAAGTCGAACAGGATCTTGGGCCTGCTTTTTTGTACCAACAAATAAAACGTTTCCACCGTTGGCGACGAGGTCGCGAACGAATCTGTAAGCATCTTCGATCCGAACAAGAGTCTGTTCAAGATCAATGATGTAAATGCCGTTTCGCTCTCCGTAAATGAATCGCTTCATTCGCGGATCCCAACGGGCTGTGCGATGACCGAAGTGAACTCCAGCCTCAAGCATCTGACGCATGCTGATAATTGCCATAACTGTTTGCCTTTCTGTGGTTGAGTGCATGGTCTCCCGCGCCGAAGCGACCACAGGATGGAAACCGTGCAATTTAATAGTGGGATAAATATTCTATGAAACTTAAAATTACTTCTTCTAGCTCATTCTTCTAACTCTTTCTTCTAGCTCATTCTTTTAGCCTCAGAATTCTAGCGGTTTAGATGCTAAAACGGCATCAGCAAGCCGAGTCGCGATCACCTGGACCAACTAGATCGAAGCTAGTACCGGCACCCGAGACCAAAACTGCTCGACTTGAAATCTGATTATTTTGATTTAAAAACTTCGCAGGATCAACATAAATATCGCCCAAAGCACTACTTTCGCGCACTCCGAAATAGAGCATATTGCTAGTTGTACCAATAATCTGGCCGACTACGACTGAATTGCCAATGTGCAAATCGCTATTCAAAATTGACCCATAGGTCAGTCGCCTGCCAGCAGCAGTTCTGATTACAAGATATTTTTTATTTGCAACGACACCCGAAAAACTCACGACCCCACTCGCCCCGGCACTGATCGGCGTGCCTGGTTGGGTTGTGTATTCGATGCCCCGATTGCCTGCACACCGATCACAAATTGGCTGGCGAAACGGATCGCTAATTGTGGCTTTATAAACCACAGAAATTGGCGCTAAGAGTTTGCAAGAACTTAGATTTTGTGGTGTTAACCCAGCCAAAATTAACACGCTAGACACGAAACTAGAAAAAAACAAAACGCTATTTAGCGAATCAAATTTTTAAGCGACTTCAGCAGCCGTCAGCCGCCAACGAAGTTGCAATACAGCCTTGGTGTGAATTTGCGATACACGACTCTCGGTGACACCGAGCACTTGAGCAATTTCGTCCAAAGTTAAATTCTCCTCGTAATACAACGCCAGCACAGTGCGCTCACGCTCTGGCAAACGTTTAATTTCATGACGCATAATTTTGCGTAATTCTTCGGCTTCGACAACCGAGTCAGGACTCGGTACAAAAGACGCACCACCATGTGTGGATGCTGGAGTGTTGTCGGCAACGACATGATCTAATGGACCGACCGCACACGACGCGATTTCGGTTAGCCACTTTTCTAAGTCAGCGCTATTGATTTTCAATTTTGCAGCAATTTCATCATCTGTCGGTGAACGCTTCAATTTGTGTTCAAGATCAGAAATCGCATTTTCTACAGTTCGTGCCTTTGATCGCACACTGCGCGGCACCCAATCTAAAGAACGCAAACTATCCAAAATTGCGCCACGAATTCTTGGGATCGCATAGGTCTCAAATTTGAAACCAAGCGCCGGGTCAAACCGATCTATCGCATCCATTAAGCCGAATACACCAGAACTAACCAAGTCGCCGATCTCAACTCGTTTCGGAAAACCTGCAGCAAGTCGACCTGCAACGAACTTGACAAGTGATGCGTAGTGCACAACAAGCCATTCGCGCGCCAGTGGATCTTTGTTGCCGTGCCATTGCTGCCATGCTTGATCAATCGTTAGTCGAACAGGTAGTGCGTTCATGCGCGTGGGTGCGATGCTCCATAAGCAGATTTCAAACGCTCTTTGCTTACTTGGGTGTAACGCTGCGTCGTCGCAACATCAGAGTGCCCCAACAACTCTTGTACAGCACGCAAGTCAGCACCGTTGTCAAGCAAGTGCGTCGCATATGTGTGGCGTAATGCATGGGGATGAGTCGGAGTAAGCGCGCGCTCGTCAATAATTCGGCGCACATCGCGCGGCGCCAACCTGTGACCTCGAGCATTTAAAAATAATGCAGTTGCATCAGAAACAATTTCAGCGCCATTGCGCGTTTCTTCACTTACGACTTCGTGGCGAAACTTTAGCCAATGTTTAACAGCCAACACACTTGGTTCGCTGACAGGTATTTGTCGTTGTTTAGAACCTTTACCCATAACGATCACAGTGTTGTTTCGGTCGTTAATGCTGTCTATATCTATTGAACAAACTTCACTCACGCGAAGACCGCTGCCGTAGAGCAACTCAATCAACGCTGTATCTCGCGAAGACTTCCATTCTGGAACATCTGGGTTGCTACACGTAAGCAACGCATTGAGTTGTTCTTTAGTTAAAACTTTTGGTAGCCGACCTGTGCCAGACGGTGTGCGAACGCCAGTTGTCGGATCAGTTTTTAATGTTCCATTGCGAATGTGCCAGGCAAAATACCTACGAATGGCAGCAAGTTTGCGCGTCACACTTCGCTTTGCTTTCTGGCTGGTCGTCAAGAAACTTATATATTGTCGCACTAAATCGCGAGTCACCAACTGCGGAGTATTTATTTTGAGTCGTGAGATCCATTCTTCGAACTGCTTAACATCGCTGGCATATGCACTCGTCGTATTTATTGAAGCGGCAGTCATTGACCCAATGAATTCGTCAATCTTCCAAGCCGTCGCCATATCACTAACAACGGTAATCGCTTAATGCAGTGGCTGCCTGACTTCAATTACTTCCCACCAGCCTGCGTTTTCAACGACCCAACCCAATGCTTCAAGACGCCCAAGTGACACTGCGGCATCAATAGTCGAAAGACGGCTAGTCAAGACAAAATTGTCAAGCGTGAATGGCGAGCCAGCCATCATTGAAACGAGGTTTTGATCGCTACTGCTTAAACGAACTCTAGGGTCATAAATATTTTCTTGCGCTCGGCGGTTGTCAAGACCTAGTGCGACGAGTACATCTTGTGCGCCAATAATCGGCAAACAGCCTTGCTGAATTAATTGGTTCGTACCGTTCGAAGCAACATTGCGCGGCGAACCAGGCACAGCCAACACAGTCACATCTCGCTTTTGAGCTTCGTCAACAGTGATCATTGAGCCACCTGTGTCGCGCGATTCGACTACAACTAAAACTTCGCTGAGTGCAGCCAAGATGCGATTGCGCAACGGAAACCGAAATGCTTCTGGCGGCGAACCTGGTGAAGATTCACTGATCAAAGCGCCTTGCGTAGCGATGTCTTGCCACAGTTGAGCGTTTTCACGTGGATAAACAACGTCGAGGCCAGACGCGACAACACCCACCGGCCGGCCAAGAGTTTGCTCAGCCGGTCGACCGGCTGGTCGGCTGGTTAGTGGACTGATTGCTCGACTCTCTAGTGCGCGCAACGCACCGCGATGAGCCCACGCATCAATCCCCCGCGCCAACCCAGAAACAATACAGACATCGTTTGTCGCCAAGTCATGAGCAATATGCGAAGCAAGATATCTGCCTGAGGCTGTGGCACTGCGAGTGCCGACCATTCCGACACGACGATTATTTAAAGCAGATAAATCACCGAAATAAAATAAAACTGCAGGCGGAGCCAAATCTAAAATCAAAGCACGCGGATAATTTTCGTCACCAAAAATAGTTATCTTGATGCCTGCTCTAATGCAGCGTTGTTCAATCTGATCTTGCAAATCTTGAGTCGCACGATGGCGCAATAACGTGACTAGCCCTTCGGTATTCAACATTGCAGCAACAACTTCGCTCGGTTTCGCCCGACCTTGCACCACCGCCCACGCAGTTTGCGGATCATGATGTTTTAACAGAGTCATCAATCGTTTCGGGCCAATCTTTGGCAGCGCACACAACGCAGCGGCTGCAATTTGATCTTTTGATAAACAATTTTTGAAAGCCGAATTAACAGAGTGCATTTTAAAACGACATCTCTCGCGTGCGCAGACCAGAGGCGAAATTTACTCGCAACATCAGAGCCAAATGTAAATGCGTCTCATCGATCATTTGCGGCGCACCAGTCAAATCGGCAATGGTTCGCGCCACTCGTCGCACTCGGTGGTAACCCCGACCAGTCAGATGGCCCGCCTCTAGTTCTTTGCGCAATAACTCCTCTGCTTTTTTCGTTAGTGGCGCCGCGCTGTCAAGCTGTTGGCGAGTCAACGAAGAGTTTGTTCCACCAAATCTAGAAAACGCAAGACTTCGCGCTTTAGCAACTCGCGCTGCAACCACACATGTTGGCTCACTAGCAACGGGCGAAATCAAATCACTCGTGTTTGGTCGCGAAACAGCAACTCGTAAATCAAAACGATCGAGTAGCGGCCCAGAAAAACGTCGCAGATATCGTGCCCGCGCCGCGTCATCACAAGTGCAGGCCCCTGGTGTGCCTTCACCACATGGGCACGGATTCGTTGCCGCGACAAGTAAAAACTCCGCAGGCATCACAACACTTGTGCGCGCACGGGCCAGATGCACAACTCGTTGCTCAAGGGGTTGACGCAATGCATCTAACACTGACGGTGCGAATTCGCCCAGTTCGTCAAGAAACAAAACACCGTGGCTAGCAAGAGAAATTTCGCCCGGTCGCATCAACGCTGTACCACCGCCGACCATCGCAACCATTGAAGATGAGTGATGCGGTGCGCGATACGGCGCATCTCTAATTAATCCGCTATTTGAAAATTCAGTTTGCACCGACGAATGAATCATCGTCGCCGAAATGGCTTGCTCGTCATTCAATGAAGGCAAAAGACCGACGAGTCGTTCGGCAAGCATTGTTTTACCAGCCCCAGGTGGGCCAACTAAAAGTAAGTGATGTGAGCCTGCAGCCGAAATCTCTAACGCTTGTCGCGCAACGGGTTGTCCCTGTACATCTGCGAGATCAGGCACAAATTTAGATTTACTAAACAGAGTTTGTTTCGAGATCTCTTTTCGCCACTCGATTCGACCAGACAAACATTCAACAACTTCAAGAAGTGTTTTCGCTGAAAAAACTTGAGTGACTGTGGCGGCACTGGCTTCACCAAGGTTCTCAAGTGCGACAACAGTTTGACGATCAATTGTCGCCAAGACAAGCGGAGTTGCTCCCCGAACAGGTCGCAATGAACCGTCTAATCCCAACTCGGCGATAAACGCATATTGCGTGAGAATTTCAACTGGCAACAGACCCTGAGCCGCGAGTAGGCCAACAGCAATTGCCAAATCTAAACATGCTCCAGATTTTCGATCGCCACTTGGTGCAAGATTCACCGTGATTCTTCTGGTCGGCCACGGCAAATCGCTTGACAACAATGCTGCACGCACTCGATCACGGCTTTCGCGACAAACTTCGTCTGGTTGACCAACAACGGTGAACCCTGGCAACCCGATGCCTGCGTGCACTTCGACATCAACTCGTGAACCACGAACACCAAGCAAAGTTGCTGACCGAACTGATGCAAACACTCGCCCAAACCCCCATTTCTAAATTGCTATATCTCGTTGACGCCAGTCGATATCTCACACCTGAGATACTTAAGGAAGATGATTTTCAAAACGACATTGAGATCTAACTCGTTTGATGAATGTGTACACCGCAACTTGAAACTGGCTACGCAATTCGAAATCAAAAAATCGCTAAAAAAATCGGTAAAAACGTTCTCACTTTTTTCTTGTCTTGTGCTTTTAGTTAGCGCGTGTAGCGAAACTCCACGAACTGCAACAAATTTCTGTCGTCAGTTGGCCATTGAGGCCCCGTCAATTGGTTACCCACCAGTAACTGCGGCTGATGTCGCTGCGATGCTGGCTAGATATGAACGTCTCAGCAAAACCGCGCCACTCGTAATCGAAGACGAATGGAAGTCGCTTACCGAGTTATTTGCAGTCGCTTCTCGCGTTAAATCAAATGATCCCGAGAGCGTTCAGGCAGTTATTGAAATGGCTTACTCAACAGAAAAAGAATCTGCGACAGTTGCAAAATGGACGCGAGAAACTTGCGGAATAGATATTTCGAACGGACTTAAAGTCGCACCGAAAGGTTGAACTATTTAGCGCATTTCTCCGCGCTTGACGATTACTTTGTCGACAAGACCATAATCACGGCCTTGCTCTGCCGTGAACCATCTATCGCGCTCTGAGTCGGCTTGAATCTCTTCGAGTTTTTTACCAGAGTGATGAGCAGTCAATTTCGCCATGCTCAACTTCGTGTAGGCAAGTTGCTCGGCTTGAATTGCAATGTCAGATGCTTGACCGCGCAAACCCGCCAATGGCTGATGCATCATGATCCGCGCGTTCGGCAATGTGTATCGCTTGCCCGAGGCGCCAGCGGTCAACAAGAATTGACCCATTGATGCTGCAAGACCTAAGCAGACTGTGGCGATATCGCAAGACACGAACTGCATCGTGTCGTAAATCGCCATACCTGCAGTCACTGATCCGCCAGGACTATTTATATATAGCCAGATATCTGCCTTTGGATCTTCGCCTTCAAGAAATAGCAACTGCGCACAAACTTGGTTAGCGATTTCATCATTTACATCGGTGCCGAGCATGATTACACGACTTTTCAACAATCGCACAAAAATATCGCTGCGAGAGTCGAAACCACCCTCAAGGGCTACAGGAAGAATATTTGACATGACTTGCAGGCTAGTGCCCGACGAACTACTGCCGACGGACGCCGCTAAAAATCACAATCACACGCTCGTCATCGGCGATCTCGTGGCGTATTGCTAGAAGTCCTGCGAGACCAGAACTTCCAGTCGGACTGACATCAATATTTGTCACACGATGGGCAAGCGCATAACTTTCGTGAACTTGTTGTTCAGTCGCAACAACCGGATAACCACTGCTATCGGCCATTGCGTTGCATGCACCGATCCAGTCGTATGTTTCGTCATCGAGAATTCCGTCGGCTAATGAAACCGGCATCGTCTCCCACGGCCACATGCACTGTGACCATCGTGAACCTGCATTGCGCGCGCCACCGGTTGTATTGGCAATTTCAAAAGCGCGCGCTAGTGGCGCACAGCCTTGTGTTTGTACTGCATGAATTTTTGGTTTAGTTGCACCTGCGAAAAATCCGCTCGCCGCACAAGCTACAAATGCGCCGCCACCCGCTTGCACAAACATGCGGCTGATTAAAGAGCCAGATAATTCTTCGGCGACAACCGCCATCTCAAAACCAATTGTGCGGCCTCCGTCAAGACACCATGCATTTTCTGGGCCTTGAACTCCAAATGGAATACAACCTTGCTCGATGGCTTCGCGAAATCTAAATACGCATGGATCACCAGCTGGATCGGTTGCAACTCGCGGACATCTAATTACGTTTGCATCTAACGAATTTAGAATTTTTAATGTTGCAGCGTCTGCGTGTTCTGGTACGAAAACTTGAATTGGCCAGTTGACTGCGCGAGCCAGAGTACTGGCCGCAATTGCTGCGTTACCGCAAGACGCAATCGCCAATGCCGGTCGTTGTGTTGGCGGCTTCCATGGTGCACGACCGACAAGTTCTACAGTTACGAGATGTAACAACTCAGTAAACAAATGCCTAGCTTTTTGCGAGCCTGCGACATTATGCGTCTCATCTTTTATCCACACGCCGCCACGATTGTTGAAACCAAGCGCATCAGAAAGTGCGTCATGACGCGCGAACGGCGTCGTGCGAAAACCTGTGCCAGCAACTTTTGCCACAGATTCGTCTAGATCGCGAATGATTTTGGTTCGGGCTACAAAGTCGAGACCGAGAGTTGCAGCAAATGCATCCCATGCTAAGTATCGCTGAAATGCGATATACGGATTCGCGTCTCCATTGCTGCGTAGTGGCGCTATCGCATTCTCAAGTTCAAGCACATGATGTCGGTCAGAACTAGTTGACTTTGGGCAACGCCAAGAAAATATCTCGTCGATCGAAACTTTTATATTGCATACCGAGCAACGCCAGCCAGTAACGACCGGGGTGTCTTGCATTTGATTTATTTTGCGGCAACGACCCGACGGTTGAACTCGCCAATGAGTTCGTCCCAGACGGGAAGGTACTTGCGTAAGTCACGCCAAAATGACTGCGATCGACGAGCTTCAAACACTGCTAGCGGCGTGCCTTGTTGCTCTACCCATGTGTAATAGCCGAGGTTAAAAATTCGTGTTCGGTCGCGTTCGGTGCAATCAATCATCGCATCAGTGCCCACAGTTGCCAGGTGTTCGGCAAATACTTCAGCGGCGTCAATTTCGCTGAACGAGTTATTAAAACGACGAGCCAAAGTTTTCACTCTCTCACTTGGATATAAATCTGCGCCGTCGGTGGCGATCGTGATTAGCGCATCGTTTGCACCAAGTCCGAGAAGTTTGGCCGTCTTTATTGCCGCAATCACATTGCAAATCGCCGAGAAACCAAAATGCTTCAGCGTCTCAACAATTTCAACTGGCACACCTTTGCGTTCAGCTAAATATTTACACCCAGCTTCAGTGTTAAACATCACGTCAAGTTCATCAGTTGCGCGATCTGAAACCCCGATTACAACGTCAGTGTTCATTACATTATGAATCAACGGAATATGTTTGTCACCAATACCTTGAATGTTGTGCTCACCAAAACCATTTTCTAGCATCGTCGGACACTCAAGTGCCTCAACCGCGACAATTTTTGTGCCGTAGTCATCTTTAAGTCTGTCGCCTGCACCAATCGTGCCCGCCGAACCAGTCGCCGATGTAAATGCGGCAAGGCGCAATTTGCCACCAGATTTTTTATTTACATGGTCGAAAACATTTGATAAGGCGCGACCGGTCACTTCGTAGTGCCCGGCATAATTTCCAAATTCACAAAACTGATTGAAGATGAAATTTTTCGGGTCTTTTTCCATCTCGTTGCAGGCGTCATAAATTTCTTTGACGTTGCTTTCGGTGCCGGGCGTGCGAACAACATCACTCGGATCACTCACCCATTTATCAAGCCAATCAAAACGCTCTTGAGACATACCGGCCGGTAACACCGCGACGCCACGCGAACCCATAATTCGACTGATCGCGACTCCACCTCGTGCATAGTTGCCGGTTGATGGCCAAACTGCGCGATGTCGACTCGGATCAAACTGCCCGGTGATCACTCGCGGGGCCAAGCACGAATACGCAGCCAAAACTTTATGTGCCGTAATCATCGGAAACCGATCGCCGAACATCACAATGATCGGACTCTCGATGCCAGTCAATGAAGTTGGCAAGACAACATGGTCAGGTACATCGACGCGATCGCCTTGCATATTGTTGTACCAATGCACACGAAATAAGTTGCGCGCATCGGGTGCATTTTTGTCGACGCCTTTTGAATAGTTTGCGGCAATCAGTGATGGATCTGCAAGTTGGGCAAAAGTTGGCAACAGAACATTATTTTTGGCACAAAGCGCAATGCTGTTATCTCGTGCTTGCTCGTCAACAATCGTGTCGGCCAGGCCAAGTTGGCCCGCCATTGCCGATGCATCTAAAACGCCATTTGTCCCATTAGAAGCCGTAGTTGTTGAAGTCAAGGTTTACATTATGTCAAAGAATGCTCCTGAACCACTACTCTTACTGCGCAAGGCCGACGTAGCCCAATGGCAGAGGCACGGCGCTTAGGACGCCGCCAGTGCGAGTTCGAGTCTCGCCGTCGGCACAAATATGAACCCGAGTAAAACTGTCGAACTAGCTACGCCAGCACTGATAATTGACGTTGATGCGCTTGAAAAAAATTTATCCACGATGGCAGTGCATCACCCAGGCTCAAAGTTGCGGCCACATACGAAAGCGCATAAGTGCACAGAGATTGCGCGTCTGCAATTAAGTCACAGTCATACAAATTTCACTTGCGCCACACCGCGCGAAATTATTGGCATGGCTACAGCCGGCATTGGCTCAGATTTTTTGCTCGCCAATGAAGTTCTCAACACCGATCGACTGAGTGCACTCGCAAAAGTTTCAGAAAATGTGCGCGTGACAATCGCCGTTGATTCGCATGAAACAATTGATGCTGCTGTTCGCGCAGGTTTGCGTGATGTGTTGATTGATGTGAATGTTGGTTTGCCACGTTGTGGTGTCGCTCCAGAACTTGCCGGCCAACTCGCCGACACCGCGCGAAAAGCCGGCATGACTGTTCGTGGTGTCATGGGATACGAAGGTCACTTGATGATGGTCGGCGGTGACGAAAAACGAAAAACGCGTGTTGCTGAGTCGATGAGGTTGCTTGCACGCGCTGCACAAGATGTTGGTGGCGAAATTGTTTCTGCCGGTGGCACCGGCACTTGGGATATGCACGACGAAACAGGCATCAACGAATTGCAAGCCGGCTCATACGCGTTGATGGATACGCACTATGCACAACTAAAGATTCCGTTCGTGCAAGCTTGTTTCGTACTTGGCACTTGGTCTTAAATCTCTCTCAACAGATCATGGCAACCCATCAGTCGACGGCTATGAGGTCTTATTCTGTTCCGATGAACACACGACACTAGTTGCGAAAAAAGATTCAGCAATCGGGCTTGCAAATATCGGTGAAAAACTTTTGGTGAGACCTTCGCATATTGACCCAACTATGGCGATGCATTCTGTGGCTTGGGCAACTCGGGCTGATGAAGTTTTAGAGTGCTGGCCAATTGATCTACGCGGTTGGTAATTCTTCAAGACTTTTTGCAAGTGCCCTAAAAGCAAGACCACGATGAGACAGCAAATGCTTTTCTTCAATACTCATTTCGGCGAAAGTTCGCCCATCGCCAAGACTTGGAATAAATATTGCGTCGTATCCAAACCCGCGCTCGCCTCTTTCAAATGTCGCAATTGAACCTTCGCAAACACCTTGAGCAATAATTTCTCGACCGTCTGCAAAAAGCAACAGAGCAACGGTTCTAAATCTGGCTGTACGAGGTTTATCTGTGAGTTCGCTCAGCATCTTGGCGCGATTTTCGGCATCAGTCGCGTTGACCCCAGCGAATCGCGCAGTTAATACTCCAGGTGCGCCGTCTAGTGCATCAACTTCAAGCCCCGTATCGTCGGCCAACGCAGGCAAACCAGTGGCACGACAAACTGCAATTGCTTTTAGCCGCGCATTGCCAACAAGCGTTGACTCTGTCTCTTGGGTTTCAACCAAATCAGATGGCCTAGCGACCAGGTCGACCACGCCACCCATTAGATCAAAAATTTCAGCTACCTTGTGCGGGTTCGCCGATGCGCAAGCGACGCGCAACATTTTATTTTTGTTGCGGTCTTGGCGTTGGCGCGACTTTAAGAATTTGTGACTGCAACGCGAATACTTCACGCAGTCCATTTGTTGCCAACGACAAAAGATCAGCAAGTTGTGCTTGGCTGAATGCCGCACCTTCGGCAGTGCCTTGAACTTCAACAAACTTCGCCTCACCGCCGTCATGACTTTGCAACATCACAACATTCATGTCAACTTCAGCAGAACTATCTTCAACATAAGGAAGATCTAACACAGGCTGACCATTGTGTATACCGACACTGACTGCAGCACACAGCGAATGCAACGGATGTGTCTTGATCAAACCGTTTTGCATCACTCGCGTCAGAGCATCATGCAATGCAATATAAGCACCACAAATGCTCGCAGTTCGCGTGCCACCATCGGCTTGCAGCACATCACAGTCAACAATCACCTGTCGCTCGCCAAGCAGTGTCATGTCACAACATGAACGAAGTGCACGGCCGATTAGCCGTTGAATCTCTATTGTGCGTCCACCTTGTTTGCCCTTGGCGGCCTCGCGATCATTACGGTCAGGTGTCGAACCAGGCAACATTGAATATTCTGCAGTGACCCAACCTTTATTTTTGCCTTTCATCCAACGCGGCACATCTTCGTCTATTGATGCGGTGCACAACACTCGGGTTTTGCCAAACGAAACGAGCACCGAGCCTGCGGCCATCTCTGTAAAGTCGCGCTCGAATCTAAGATTTCGAAGTTCGTTGTGCTGGCGTCCATCTGGTCGTGTCATGTTCTCTCCATTTTCTGGTGCATTTTTAGTTTATTGTTAATCACTTAGGCCACTGTTTGGCCACCGATAACTCTGGCCCTAAGAAACGACGACCGAGCTCAGCAAAATGCCGAATATCGCCCGACGAATAAAATTCGTGCGAGCCAAAAAATCTTGGCGAGTCTGGCGAGTCTTGCTCAATGCTACGAGTAATTTTGTTCGTCTCTAGGGCATCACGAACCACAGATGCAGTCGCGTCGGCGCTATTGATTAATTTCACATTAGAACCCATTACTTGGCTAATAACGGCACTCAGGTATGGGTAATGCGTGCACCCCAATAACAACGCATCAACATCGGCATTTCGTATTGGCGCGAGCAACATCTCGGCTAACTCTGTAACGGCTTTGCCAGAAGTTTCATCATGCTCAACAAACTCAACAAAACCAGGGCAAGCAGTCGCTGTTAGTGAAACTTTGCCAGTGATTTCACTCGATGCATTCGCAACTGCGTTTTCATATGCGCCCGAAGCAATGGTGCCGACTGTACCGATAACTGCCACGCGGTTATTTTTTGTCGCGTGAACCAGCGCTCGTGCGCCAGGCTCAACAACACCGATCACGGGCACAGAAAGCGAATTTTGTAATTCGTGCAACGCAACAGATGCGGCAGTGTTGCATGCCACGACAATCATTTTGACATTAAAGTCGTGCACCAAACTGTTTGCTATTTCAAGGGCAAAGTTACGAACATCGCTGGCAGATTTATTGCCATACGGATAACGACCCGTATCGCCAATGTAAACGAGGTTCTCACTTGGCATCATGTCGATCAATGCGCGAGCGACTGTCAGGCCTCCAAAACCAGAATCAAACATCCCAATCGGGCGATCAACCTGAGCATTCATCTCCGCCAACGCTACGCCGTAATCAACATTGAAATCTGTCAACTCGCATCGGCCAATGCTCCACACGAGCAAATGCTTTATAGTCGCTGTGTGATTCTCGCCGCCGGCCTCGCTCTTATGGCAGCAGTATTACACGCAACATGGAACATCGTCGTCAAGCAAACTGGCGATCGATTTCTCGCATTGTGGTGTCAATTTGTTTTCGCTGGTTCATTCGCACTGATCGGGCTTGTTGGCTGGACAATTGTTGACGGCCCACCAAATATTGCTTGGTGGTGGTCTATTTGCAGTGGCTGTGGACACTTGCCATATGTTTTGTTGTTGGCTAGGGCATACGACAAAAATGATTTCTCACTGACATATCCAATTGCTCGCGGCGCTGGCGCACTCAGTTCGGCCGTCTTGGGATTAATTTTCTTAGGCGACGATCTCTCTGCTCTGAGTATGGTCGGCATTGCGATAGTTATTTTTGGACTTTGGGTTCTTGTTTTAGGTCAGCCAATTAATAATATTTTTCCCGCACTCGGCGTGGCGGGAACGATCGGCATCTATTCGGTTGTTGATGCACACGGCGCGCGCAATTCAGACGCTGTTGCGTTCGCCCTAAGTGTTTTTGTCAGTGGCGCAATTACCATCACAATTTGGGCGTTGATCACGCGTGCAAAAGAACTTAAAAACTTTCTTGCCACCCAATGGAAACCAGCGGCATTTGGTGGCACTATGTCGATAATCGGCTATTCAATGGTCGTCTACGCCTTCACACTCGCACCAGTTGGCTATGTCGCCACGATGCGCGAATCAAGCGTGGTTATTGCCGCATTAGCCGGATGGAAATATCTAAAAGAAGAAGACCACAAGCGCCGGCTCACTTCGGCAACAGTTGTCGTGCTGGGGCTTGTCGTGCTTGTTGCCGGAAGATAAATCTGAACTGCCAGTATCTGGCGATTATTTAACTAGCTCGAACACTCTCGAACCCATTTTGTTAAGAGCATTAGTTTGTGAATCATCGCCGCAACCGAGTGCTTCAAACAGTGTCTTTGTCCGCATGAATGTAATAATCAAGTTCTGAGTCGGGAACCCCATCGCCGACTGACCACATGCCCCGACTGCTTCGAACATGTCTAATGGTGCACTCTGATAACGCGGACCAATTCGAGTTTGAGCATTAGCCGAAGTTGATTTGGTTGTGCCTGCACGATTTAGCCACCACAAAAGTCCATAGTTTTGGTTGAGCGTACTTGACGAAGTTCGAGCATCATTCACAAATTCTGCTGAAAGAATTTGTTTGTTATTCCATTTGCCATTTTGCAAATATAACTGAACTAGTTTTGCTAGATCTCGACATGAAGTATCCCAAAATGCAAACATAAACATGTTCGACCCACCGTCTTCGGAAAATTTTGATTTCATCCCGAGCGGAGTAAGCAAATTCTTTTTCGCAAATGATTTAACCGAGCCACCCACGGCTCTTTCAAGCACAGTCTCAAGAACTTGCAAAGTCGTGTTCGTGTATCGCCAATCTGTACCCGGTGGAGTTTCTTGGCCGATATTTATCGCAATCAACTCATTATCTGCCAGAGGGTTGCCATTAAAGACTTCGCGGCGTCCAGAAGTCATTGACAACAACTGTCGAATTGTTATTGACTCACTTGCAGTGCCCTTCCATTCTTTAATGAAGTCAGAAGCTTTTTGATCTATGTTCAATTTTTTTTGAGTTTGGGCGATACCAATTAATGTTGCAGTTACTGACTTCATCGTCGAAAAACCCTCAGACAGAGTCTGCGGAGTCCTGTCACCCCAGTACCACTCTCCAACAATTGTTTTACCTTCTTGCACGACCATGCATGATGCCGACTGCGCACCAACTTCGGCTGCCAAGGCCGCATACTTTGGATTAGCCCCAACCGAATCATGTGGGGTGTCTGAGGTCGAGTTACTTGCAGTCAATGGAAAATTTGAATAGCCGATAAAAACTACGACGGCAAGCACAACGATTCTAATTCCGTACCGAAACATAACAAAGACTAAACCATAATTTCAACTAAAAAGCTTTTTAGAAATAGATGATCTTTTCTGCTGCTGCTTCGGCTAAATCTAAATCATCGGTGTAAGCACCAGTTGAGAGATATTTCCATCCGCCGTCGCAGACGATGAACACAATCACTGCCTCGTCGTTTGATGATTGATCAACTTCACTCGCGACTTTCAATGCGCCTGCCAACGATGCACCGGACGAAATACCAGCGAAGATTCCACATTCACGGACAAGTCGTCGAGTGCATTCAAGACTCTCTCGCGGTCGCACAACACGCTTGCGATCAAGAATATTTCTACCATGCCACTTATCAAAGACAGGTGGAATATAACCGTCGTCTAAGTTACGCAAACCCTCAACTCGTTCACCGATCGGCGGCTCTACTGCAATAATTTTTATACCTTTATTTTTTTCTTTCAAATACTTCCCGACACCCATGAGTGTGCCAGTTGTGCCAAGACCTGCGACAAAGTGCGTCACCTCGGGGCAATCGCGCCAAATTTCAGGACCAGTAGTTTCGTAATGCGCGAACGGGTTCGACTCGTTTTCGTATTGGTGCAAAAAACACCAATCAGGGTGCTGCTTGGCCATTGCTTCAGCGCGCTTCACAGCGCCGTTCGAACCTTCAGCACCTGGAGTAACAATTATTTCTGCACCAAAAACTGCAAGCATTTGTCGGCGCTCAATTGAAACATTGTCTGGCATTAAAATTGTGATTGGATATCCCTTGATCTGCGCAATTGCCGCCAATGCAATACCCGTGTTGCCAGATGATGGCTCGATTATGCGCTGACCGGGCGAAAGTTTTCCATTTTTTTCGGCTTGCTCAATCATCGACTTGGCGATGCGATCTTTAACCGAGCCAAAAGGGTTTTGATTCTCAAGTTTCGCCAATAAACGCACGCGAGGATTCGGCGACAAATTTGAAACATCGACGAGTGGCGTATTGCCGATTAGATCAAGCACATTTTCGTTAGTAACCATCTCTTCAAGATACCTGACTAATTTAGTCGGATTTATCATTGTGACACCAAACCGCCCGCACGGCCAGCTCAGGCGAAGTGTTTATCCTGGAATTATTTGGCTTTCTGAAATTTCGCCATCAATTATTCGATAACTACGAGTTTCTGGCGCGGCACGTTTTAAACCAATAATCACATAATGCCAATCTGGGTCAGGTGCTTGCGCCACATCAGTCGGGCTCGGATACGGCTCGGTATGAGTGTGACTGTGCACTACCCCGATGATTGCCAGACCGCGTTCTTCGGCGTTGCGCTCAATGCGTAAATGATCTTTTGGATCAACCGTGTAAATGATTTTACTTTCAGCGGTGTTGCGACATGCGTGAAACTCTTGTGCAATGTCACTACCAAACTCACCCACCAAAAAACCACAACACTCAAGTGGAGTCTCAGTCATCGCTAATGCTGCGATTTGCCCGAGCACAGAAGTTGGGATGACGATTTGCGCTCGCTGGTTCAAATTTGACATTGCAGTAAAATGCTACAGGTACGCTTAAACAACGATATGAAACTTGTGCTTTGAAACTAATGCTGTGAAAAAAGACTCCCCTGAGATAATCGCAAGCAACCGCAAAGCGCGACATAACTACACGATCGTTGATGTAATCGAAGCTGGAATTGTCTTGCATGGCAGTGAAGTCAAAAGTCTGCGCGAAGGTCAAGTGCAGATTGCCGAAGCCTATGCTCACGTGATCCGCGGTGAAATGTGGCTTGAAGGTGTGCACGTCGCTGTGTACAGATTTAGCCATGGCGTTGGGTCGCATGAGCCAATGCGCTCGCGCAAGCTTTTATTGCATCGCGAACAAATTCGCCGACTACAAGAACGCATGGCCAAAGAACGCCTGACGCTTGTTCCGTTATCAATGTTGTTAAAGAACGGTCGAGTGAAGGTCGAACTTGCACTCGCAAAAGGTCGCCAAAAAGAAGATCGACGACAAGCAATCGCTGAAAAAGAATCGAAACTCGAAATGCGTCGTGAGGCTGGTCGCCAACGCAAAGGCACTAGTGCTCAACCCGGTGGCCGTTCATCGCGCCGTGACGACGACTGACTAAATTATTAACCTAGCCGCGCTAACTAAATTCTGACTCCAGAGTTATTTGCCTTTTGCCACTAGCAGTGGCTCAAGAACTTTAAACATCTCTTCGGCGACTTTCTTGTTACCAATTTCGTCTAGATGTGCCCAATCTATAAATGGCGTCGTACTTAATCCATCCAACTTTTTTGTAAAATTTTCGATATTCGTTTCTGGAGTTGCATATTTTTCAAAATAGTTCTGAATAACCTTCATATCTGCCCAACGCTTGCTGTCTTTGGTGGCTTCAACACCACCTTTATATGTCACCCAATTTGGTTGCAAAATGTGCACAAATTTTGCGCCTTTACTTTCGACATATTCGCGCGCACTCTTATCATTCTTTATCCAAAGAT
>JAPKZT010000125.1 GCA_026393655.1 Actinomycetota bacterium
AGTTATCGGCATCGGCGTAGCCAAAGGTGTTGCACTTAATGCGATTCGTGTTGCCGAATTAGCAAACGAAACACTCGCTCTGCTCGGCGAAACAGTTCGTGCGACTCAAGATGATGTGTTGATTGACGCGAACTACATGGGCAGCGATTATGCGGTGCCAACACATGCGGCGGCCGCAGCAACAACTTGGGCGGCCCATCGCGGTGCGTGGGTGCTCGACCCTGTTTATAGTGCTAAAGGTTTTTCTGGATTGCTCGGACGAGATGCGATCGGTGAATTCAGTGCAGATTTAAATGTGATTTTTATTCATACTGGTGGACTGCCGTCGCTGTTCGTGACGCACTAGTTTTGTTTTAACAACTTATGGTGATACAAAGATTTGCCGAACACTTAAAGGCTCCCTGGCCCAATGGTCGCGGCACGAGTTACGAAATCGCCAGTCAAACACCGGGAGTTTCTGGATGGACATGGCGGGTTGCAATTGCACCAGTCGTCGAAGACTGCGACTTCTCGCACTTTGAAAATGTGCATCGACAATTACTAATTATTTCGGGTGGTGAAATGATTTTAAATGTTGGTGGTGAAACAGTTGTTTGCAAGCCTGGCGAAGTTGCCGAATTCGCGGGCGATATTGCAACAACTGCAAAACTCGTCGACGGACCGATTGTCGATCTCAATTTGATGACAGTGCGCGGTAAGGCTTCTGGCGTGATGACGCACTGCACTCGTCCCGGTTTATTGCCCAAGGCCGAGATGCTCGTCGCCGCATCTGAAACTGCTCAGATCTCAGTAGACGGCGAGAATATTTTGCTGCAGCATCAAGATGCGTTTCTCAACGCCAGCAATAATCAAATCAAACTCATCTCAGGCACCGTCGCCCACATCACTCTCGCCTAACTCAATCTCGCCTCACTTAAACTCTGAATTGTGAAGGTGCGTGTGAAATCGGCGAGAATATAAGCCATGAGTGGCCCAAGAGTTGTGCGATCCCCACGGGGTACCAAATTAAGTTGCGCGAATTGGCAAATTGAAGCGCCGTACCGGATGTTGCAAAATAATCTCGACCCGCAAGTTGCCGAGCGACCAGACGACCTCGTCGTGTATGGCGGTACTGGTCGAGCCGCGCGAAGTTGGGATGCATTTGACGCGATGATGCGCACGATGCAAACTCTCAAACCTGATGAAACAATGCTGGTGCAATCTGGCAAGCCTGTCGGCGTGTTTCGCACACACGAGTGGGCGCCGCGCGTATTATTAGCAAATTCAAATCTTGTTGGCGACTGGGCAACTTGGGATGAGTTCAGACGGCTCGAAAATTTGGGTCTCACGATGTACGGCCAGATGACTGCTGGTTCATGGATCTACATCGGGACACAGGGAATCTTGCAAGGCACATACGAATGTTTCGCCGAAATCGCCCGCAGAAAATTTAAAGGCACACTCGCGGGCACGATCACTCTCACTGCCGGTTTGGGCGGCATGGGCGGTGCTCAACCACTCGCCATCACAATGAATGATGGCGTCGCGCTGTGCATCGATGTCGACCCGACTCGTGTGCAACGCCGAGTTGAAACTCGCTACCTCGACGAAGTTGCAGACTCACTTGAAGACGCTGTCGCCCGTTG
>JAPKZT010000196.1 GCA_026393655.1 Actinomycetota bacterium
GCCATAGCCTCATTTTCAACGGTTTTAGCGAAGGCGTGATCGCGCATAGCCATAATGAGAAGCTTTGGCGAGAGCGGTTTATCTGTGTGCCAAGCCGGACACTGCGATTGACAGCGACCCCATCTTCGCCTTGAGCATTAATTAGATAGTCGCCATACGGTTTGTTCTCACCAGTTGCTGCGTTGCGTGTGAAACCAACACCAGTGCCAGAATTGTCGTCGCGATTACCAAACACCATTGCTTGCACGTTGACCGCAGTACCAAGATCATGGCTGATTTTTTCGCGAACACGATATGCGATTGCTCGGGCGCCGTTCCATGAACGAAAAACAGCTTCGACCGCACCACGAAGTTGCTTAATTGGATCTTGCGGAAACTCCTTGCCTGTCTCGCTCTTGACGACACTCTTGTATGTCTCGCATAACGAGCGCAAAGATTCGGCTGGCAAAAGCGCATCACTTTTGACACCTGCAAGTTTTTTTGCCTCTTCGAATGGGTGCTCAAATTTTGCACCGTCAACGCCAAGAACAATTCGTCCGTACATCGCGATAAATCTTCGATAACTGTCATACGCAAAGCGGTCATCTTTCGTTGAACCAGCCAGACCTTTAACACTGCGATCGTTGAGCCCCAAGTTGAGAACTGTGTCCATCATTCCTGGCATCGAAAACTTCGCGCCCGATCGAACAGAAACGAGTAACGGGTTAACCGGATCTCCTAGCCGTGCCCCCATCTTCTTCTCGAGTTGCGCCACATGCGTCGCAAGTTCTTTATCTAGAGTCTTTGGCCAACCACTATGCATATAGTTGCGACACGCATCAGTTGTGACAGTAAAACCGTGTGGTACTGGTAATTTCAACACACTCATCATCTCGGCGAGGTTCGCACCCTTGCCACCAAGTAAATCTTTCATACTCATTGGTGCGCGGCGGTGCTTGTGATCGAATGCAAAAATAAGTGTCATAGCGATTAAGTTTACGAGCCGATTTCGATTGAACTGCTATCTGCACTGCGTTTAATTAACGCCAACGCAAATTCTTGGCAAACACTCGTATAAATCCCAATCTCTTGACCGTCGAGCATCACCGGCGCACCAAATCGTGCACCAACTTCGGCTCGAATCACACGCAAAGACTTCGGTGCCGCCGTGCCTCGAGAATCCATACGCTCTACAAGTTCTTGCCCCGGATAACAGCCCTTCGTAAAACTCACCGCGACATCAGTCAAACCTGTCTCAGACGGAATCGACTCACTTGTAATGTCAACACCCATAATTGGCCACGCAGCGAGCACACGAGCGTGTTCATATTCGCTGATTGACCCTTGACGAATTTCAGATATTTGTTTTGGATCAATAGACACCGCATCAACTTCAAGTTTCGCGCCACGCCAGGCTTTGAATGCGTCATGACTAGTGACAAGTTCTGCGTGTTGCTCTGTTGGCAGATTTCTGAACAGAAAATAGTTTTGTGAACTCGTCGCAAGTTCACACTTGATGCGAATTTTGAAACGCGAAAGACGAGACGACGTAATTTCTGCGAGACCTGATTCTGTATCAAGAATGAAATTATCTTCAGCAATGCATCGCACACGAACTAACGACGTGATTTTTCCGGTGGGCTCAAGCAGCAGACTGTAGCGAGAATCACCAATCGCTAAACTCGCGATGTCGTTGGCAAGTTGCGAGTGTAAAAACTTTCTCGCGTCTACACCAGTTACTGCAATCTCATCGCGAGTCTGTTCGAGATAAAACGCGCTCATGACTTTTGCTCTTTGCGACGCTGAGTCATAATCCGCGCCGCCGGAATCGCGGCCAGCAATGCTGCGGCTTTATTGCGACATTCAAGATCTTCTTCACTGGCGATGCTGTCGGCAACGATTCCTGCGCCAGCCTGCAGAGTTGCGCCATGTCTTCCAACGAACATCGTACGAATTGCGATTGCTGTATCCAGGTTTCCAGAAAAATCGACATAACCGACAACCCCTGCATACGGCCCGCGCTTTGTTGGCTCAAGGGAGTCAATTATCTCCATTGCTCGAACTTTTGGGGCGCCACTCACCGTGCCGGCAGGCAAAGTCGCCCGCAACACGTCAATCGGCCCAAGACCCTCGCGTAATGTTCCTGAAACTTGCGATGTCAAATGCATGACATGGCTATATCTCTCGAGCGACATGAACTCATCTACATTCATTGAGCCAAATTCAGCGACACGACCAACATCATTTCGTGCAAGATCGACCAGCATCACATGTTCGGCGCGCTCTTTTGGATTCTCCTTTAATTCGCCAGCCAGTTTGCGATCTTGCTCGTCATCTTTGCCGCGTTTGCGCGTACCCGCGATCGGTCGACTTACGACTCGACCATTACGAAGTTGCACCATCGGTTCAGGTGACGAGCCAACGATCGTGATGTCTTCGTGTTTGAGATAATACATATACGGACTCGGATTAATTTGTCGCAACACACGATAAACATCAAACGGGTCAGCCTCAAGAGCAACGTCAAATCGCTGCGACAACACGACTTGAAAAATATCTCCGGCGCGAATATGTTCCTTGGCGACTTCAACTGCCCGCTCATACATTCCGTTCGGCATTGACGATTCAATTTTGAGAGTGTCGTCACGACTTGGCGGCTCAACAGGAGTATGGGCAATCGGTCGCGCCAGATCATCGACTCCTTTATGAACACGTTTGATCGCATTGTCATAGGCGGTATCACGCTGTTGTTGATTGAGACCAGCCACAGGAACGCTCTCAATCATGTAGCAGCGCTGACGCCAGTGGTCAAAAGCAGCGAGCGAA
>JAPKZT010000152.1 GCA_026393655.1 Actinomycetota bacterium
TAGGCATTCACGATTTGCTTGACCAGTTGAACGCCGTTGCCGAACTTGAAGAGTTGACTGCAAACCCAACGGGTCGAGCCAAAGGTGTCGTACTCGAAGCACAACTAGATATTGGTCGTGGTCCGGTGGCGACGATCATGGTTGACAAAGGCATGCTCAAGGTTGGTGACCCGATTGTTGCGGGTGCTGCATGGGGCAAAGTTCGAGCAATCATCAACGACCGTGGAGAGCAAATTAAACAAGCAGGGCCTTCAACACCAGTGCAGGTGCTTGGTTTGTCGGCGGTGCCTGGTGCCGGTGAAGAATTTAGGTCTGCTCCTGATGAGCGCACAGCGCGAACAGTGGCTGGTGCTCGCGAGCAGCGATATCGCACGATGAACCAACGCGGTGATGCACGAGTTCAGCGTGGCGTAAAACTTGAAGATATCTTTACTCAAATTCAGGCCGGCGAAGTTGCAACGCTAAACGTAATAGTCAAAGCAGATGTGCACGGTTCGCTTGAAGCAGTAACTGAGAGTTTGCGCAAACTTGAGCGTGACGATGTGCGTGCGGCGTTCGTGCATCGTGGCGTCGGAACAATCACTGAAAACGATATTTCGTTGGCTGCAGCAACAAATGCAACTCTGATTGGCTTTAATGTGCGACCTGATCGCAAGATTCGTGAACTTGCCGAAAAAGAAAACGTAGAGATTCGAACATACGAAATTATTTACAAGCTTCTCGAGGATGTCGAGAAAGCGATGAAGGGTATGCTCGCCCCAGAATTTATTGAAGTTGTTACCGGTGAAGCCGAAGTGCGAGAGGTATTTAAAGCACCAAAAGTCGGAGCTGTTGCGGGTTGTTCGGTTACTTCGGGGGTCATCACTCGTGGTTCAAAAGTTCGTTTCTTGCGAGAAGGAACAATCATTTGGAAGGGCAACATCAATACTTTGCGCAGGTTCAAAGACGATGTGCGTGAAGTTCGTGAAGGTTTCGAATGTGGTTTGAGTTTGACAGACTTCCAAGACCTTAAATCGGGCGATGTTATTGAAACTTATGAACTCAAGGAAGTCGAACGAGCCTAAGTTTGCTTGAAGCGTCTAATCTGTAGATATGGCAGATTTAGAATTCTTCTTTGATCCAGGTTGCCCGTGGGCATGGGCAACTTCGCGTTGGGTGACGGAAGTTATGAGCCTTAGAAACTACGAAGTTTCGTGGAAGTTTCTTTCTCTGGCAATGGTCAATAGTGATCGCGGTTATGCACCCGACGATGAATATCACAAAGTGATTCATAATTTCGGCCTGGCTACTTTGCGCGTCGCCAGCGCTGCCCGCGCATCTGAAGGCAACGAGGGTGTAAGAAAGTTTTACACTGCGTTTGGCATTTCATTTCATAATTTGAAAAAGCGTCAAGGTTCAGATACGAACCCGCATCAACTATTGACAGAAATATTGCAGAGCCAATCATTGCCGACAAAATGGGCCGATGCTTTTGATGATGAGACACATACGCCAATTATTCGCTTTGAGACAGACTTGGCAATCTCACGAGCGGGTAAAGATCTTGGCGCTCCGATTCTCACTTTCAAACCGGGGACTGCGTCAGAGGGTACTTTTTTTGGACCAGTGATTTGGAAGATTCCTCGTGGAGACGCCGCCGCCAAATTTTGGGATGCGATTGAAACAGTTGCGACAACACCAGGAATGGCTGAGTTCAAACGTGCACGAAAATCCCTGGATTTAACCTAGATTAAAACTAGAAATCGAGAATTCCGGAAATCAAGAATCGAGGAAGTCATGAAAGTTGTTTATACACCTGCACATTTGTTGCATAACCCAGAAGTCGAAATTGAGAGGTCGTCTGCGCACTCGCCCTTTGAGCACACGGGTCGAGCCGAAAAGATTCGCGAAACTCTTGCTGCCGACGATGCCTTCGACTTTGTGTCGCCGACAGAGTGGGGCACCGAACCGATCACAAAAATACATAATCCGGGCTTGCTGAAGTTTTTGTCGACAGCATGGGCCGATTATCAACGCGATGTAAAAGAAGTTCGCGAAGTTGTGCCGGACATGTTTTTCAAATCAAATCTGCGTGAGAATATGAGCGAGCGAGTTGAGCCAGAGTCAATCAACGGCAAATTGGGTTGGTGGTGTTTTGAGACTACGACTCCATTAACTACGGGTACGTACGAAGCGGCCCGTGGTGCGGTTGATGTCGCAATGAGTGCGACAAAAATTGTTTTAGACGGCGAGCGATTTAGTTATGGTCTATGTCGTCCGCCAGGCCATCACGCAACTACAGACTTGTATGGTGGATATTGCTTTTTCAACAACGCTGCGATTGCGGCGCATCATGTGGCTAGTACCACTGGCACCAAAGTGACTGTGCTTGATGTTGACTATCACCATGGCAATGGCACTCAACAGATTTTTTATGAGCGCGACGATGTGCAATTCGTTTCGTTGCACGGCGACCCTGCGAGGGCATACCCGTATTTCACGGGCTATGCCGAAGAAACAGGTTCAAGTAAAGGATTAGGTTCAACGCTCAACTTGCCACTCGCGGCGCGCACCGACGACGACACTTATTTGAAGTCTCTTGAGCGAGCATGCGAAAGCATCAAAAAATTTGGACCGTCAATGGTTATCGTTTCACTCGGTCTTGACACTTTTATTACTGATCCGATTAGTGATTTGTCTTTGACTACTCCTGGGTATGACCGGTGTGGTGCGCTTGTTGCTCAACTTAAGTTGCCAACTGTTGTGTTGCAAGAGGGCGGCTACGACGTAAATGCTCTCGGTGTCAATGTGCAATCTTGGTTGCACGGTCTATCTCGCGCTAGTTAGCGCGCTAGTTAATTTCTAGCGTTCGCGCAAATATTTTTCGAATTCAGCAGCGATTTCGTCGCCGCTTGGGATAGGTCCTCCGAAATTAATTTCGGTTGTTCCATTTGCAATTTGTTCGTCAAAACTTTGTTCAAGTTGAGTCAACATTTGTGAATGGTCAGTGTTACCAGCAATCAATTGGTCTAGTCGCTCACGCTGTGTATTTGCCTGCTCACGCATGTCAGAAACATCAATTGAGATGCCGCCCGTATCGCAGAGCGCTGAAAGCAAGGCAGCCGAGGCTGCAGGGTAAGGCATTGATGCAACATAGTGAGGCACGCGTGCCCATAATCCGAGAGCCTGAATTTTTCGATCGTGAAGTGAATGTTCAATTGCCGCTGCCATACCAGCAGGTACATCAACCGAACTTTTAATGTAAGGCAAATTTGCAACCAGTTCTTTGTCAGGCGAAGTGCACGAAATATAAACAGCACGAGTGTGCGGAGTGGCGAACGGATAAGCCCCGATTCCAATCATTCGTCGCACACCAAACTCGATACTGATATCGGCAACAGTTTCAGCAAAAAGATGCCAGCGAGTGTCGGGCTCTGGGCCAGTTAACAGCAGTACATCTTTGCCGTTGATGTCTTGGCCGAGTGAGATTTCAGGAGTGGACCAAATCAATTTAGTATTTACGCCTTCGCGCAACTCCATGATTGGGCGTCGTGCGCGATAGTCGACAAATGTGTCGTTGTCGAAAGAGATTATCGCTTTGGCTTTGATTTCTTTTGAAATTGACTCCATTGCGTTTGCTGCTGCCGAACTTGTGTCAATCCATCCAGACATCATCACAACTAAAAGTGGATCATTGACCTCTGGAAGATCACCAAGAATCGTGTATGGCTTATCCATTTGGTGCTCAGTTTAGGTGAGATAGTGCAACTTCGGCACTATTAGCGGCGGCTTCGGTCTGCAATTTGAACGGCTCTAGTTCTGCTGAAGTTTTTTCTCCGAGTGCGCCACCTAAATAGCGAGCGTAAACACCTTCAACGATGCAGGCGAGCTTCCAATATGCAAACGCACGGTAAAACTCGATATTTGAAACATCGCGTCCAGTAATTTTTGCGTAGTGCGCAATTAAATCGCCGCGATTTAAAAATCCGCTGACGGTCGTGTACTGCGACATCCACGGAGAAGGTTCGTCACCTGGGCCAGTCCAATAGACAGTAAGTAGACCAAGATCTGCAAGTGGATCACCAAGTGTGCAGATCTCCCAATCTAAGACGGCTTGAATTTCTCCTTGCGAACTGACAATGCAGTTATCTAATCGATAGTCGCCGTGCACAATTGTCGCTTGGCCCTGCTCTGGAATTCGTTTCGCAAGTTCTTCATGCACGCGATCAATTGACGAAAGTTCACGGGTTTTTTGCGCATTCCATTGCCCATACCACCGCTTAAGTTGTCTTGCTATATAGCCCTCGTGGCGGCTGAAATCTTGCAAACCAACTTTAGAAACATCGACGGCATGAATTTTTGTCAGGGTTTCAACCAGCGATTCGCTGGCACGAGTTCGGGTTTGTGCGGTCAAGACTTTCTCAGCGATTGCGCTATCGCGGATGATATGTCCATCAACAAAATTCATTACATAAAACGGTGCACCATTGACTTCAATGTCGTTACATAACCCACGGGTGCGGGGCACTGGAACGTTCGAATTTTGTAATGCATCGATCATCCGGTGTTCGCGCCCCATGTCGTGAGCACTAGCAAGACCATGGCTAAGTGGTGGGCGGCGCAACACGTAATGCTGTTGATTCGC
The DNA here is from genome assembly GCA_026393655.1 of Actinomycetota bacterium. GTDB lineage: Bacteria > Actinomycetota > Acidimicrobiia > Acidimicrobiales > Ilumatobacteraceae > BACL27. Next base: position 4,625 of record JAPKZT010000152.1, read on the forward strand.
GTCGCGAACTGAAAAAGTTAAATTTGAATGTCCGCCTGCAATAAATTCAAATTTAAATGGACCCTGTGCACCCTCAACATTGGCTTCGAGCCATTTTGTAACTTTAGGTGAGTCAATACCAGCGCTGACTGTGTCGCTCATTGCTAAATAACCTAGCCAATCAGTGATGAGTTGTGCCACTTGCGATTAAACACGTCACCAGCACTATCGTTTGAGCCATGGCAATTGATGTATTGGATGAAACTTTTCAAAAAGAAGTAATAGATAAATCAATGATCTTCCCGGTGATCGTTGATTTGTGGGCTCCATGGTGTGGGCCGTGCAAAACTCTTGGTCCAATTCTTGAAAAATTAGTTGCGGCGACAAAAGGTCAAGTCATTTTGGCGAAAGTTGATGTTGATAAATGCCCGCAAATAGCGCAAGCATTTCAGGCCCAGTCGATACCTGCTGTCTATGCGATGAAAGACGGAAAGATCCTGGATGGTTTTGTTGGCGCCCAGCCAGAACATGTTGTGAGTGAGTTCGTTAATAAACTTCTGCCAGAAGTTGTTGCCGTAGATGTGAGAGCGTTGCTAGCCAATGGCGATGAAGCTAGTTTGCGCAAAGCATTAGAAGCCGAGCCAGCAAATGAGGCGGTAGTGATTGCGCTTGCTGAATTACTCGTGGCTCGCAACGATTGTTCGGGGGCTCTTGAAATTCTAAAGACAATCCCCGAGACCGAACGAGTGCGGGTTGCTGTTGCTGCGGCGCGAGCGGCATTTGTGCCAGCCGACGATTATGACAGGGTACTTACAGAGTTGTTAGAGCGAGTGAAGTCTGACGACGAGGCAAAACAGAATTATCTCGATGTATTAGAAAAAATGGGATCAAATGATCCGCGAACTTCTGGTTACCGCAAAAAGTTGACCACCAGACTTTTCTAAAAAATTATTTATTTCAAGCCTCATGTCGGGGCTGTTGCCCACATTGGGTGATGAAGCAAATCTATTCAGCATTTATGAAAGTGCAAACTGCAATCAAATGGTTTGGTTTGTCACGCCTAATTGGCTCTGTTTTGAGTCTGATCGCAGTCGCGCTGGCGGGTTGGTGGTTGTTGAGAGTTCCTCCACCTCCACCCGAAGATTCGATACCGATTGCTGGCACCGTTACGACATTGAGCGTCATGGCAATTTCGCCGCAGACGCAAGAATTAGTTAAAGAATTAGTCACAGAGATAACTGTGCATATCGCTGGGGCGGTTAAGACGCCGGGGGTTTATCAGTTTCATGTTGGGGCGCGAATTAATGACGGTGTCGTTGCTGCGGGCGGCGCCACTGCGCAAGCAGATCTAGATTCGGTCAACTTAGCGATGTTGCTAAGTGAGGGCGAACAAATCTATATTCCGAAGAGAAACGATAAACCACACATAATTGTTCAACCCAGGTTCACTAGTTCGAACAGCTCAAATAGTTCGACAAATAATGAATTGCAAATCAGTATCAATATCAACACTGCAACTGCGATTGAACTTGAACAACTTGCGGGGGTTGGGCCGTCGACTGCGAAAGCCATTATTGAATTTCGTCAAAAAAACGGTGGGTTCAAAACTGTCGAAGATTTACTAAACGTTCGCGGTATCGGACCAGCAAAGTTAAGCGAAATCTTGCCGCAAGCACGCGTGAACTAGTGCTTCAGATAACCCCGAGAACGGCCGCTGCGAGGGCAAGTGAAATTAATGAACCCAATACAACGCCAATTGCTAATGGTCGAAATTCGCGAAGCCATTCCGGCCAACTTGAAATCGTTGATTGAACCGCTCGGCGTGCGGCGTAATGACCGATAACCCACCACATAAAAAGACTCGAGATCAGACTCAAGAAGTAACGAACAAATCCGCCAATGGCAGGAACTCCAAACAGTGGCAAAGTTGGCAAGGCGATTACGGTCAACACAAAACCCGGAACGCCGGTGATCGAGCCTGGTAGTACAAGCA
>JAPKZT010000249.1 GCA_026393655.1 Actinomycetota bacterium
ACTTTCGCATCGCCTCTGCTGCCGTAATATTTAAATCTTTACCTGCCAAAATTGCCTTGCGAATATCGCCATCAGTAACAGTGCCAATAAGTTTGTTATTGTCATCAACTACGAGTGCAATCTGAAGAGCACTATTGGTAATAGCTTCAATTGTTTGGCGAAGTGTCATCGAACTCGACACAAGGGCATCTTGCCAACTAGACATTGCCTCTATTCTAATTGTCTAATTGCTTTGCGGGGTTCCCAACGACAATCGCAGAATCTTTGACATTGTGGCGTACAACAGCGCCAGCACCAATAACACAATTATCACCAATTTCAATTCCTTGAATAACTACAGCTCCTGCTCCGATAAATGAACCACGACCGATTTTTACCGAACCTGAAATTATTGCTCCAGGAGAGATAACCACATGGTCAGAAATTATTACGTCATGATCAACCGATGCTCGAGTGTTGATAACCACATTTTCGCCAACGCGCACTCTGTTTTGCAAAACTGCACCCGCCATGATCTGCGCACTCTCATTTACTTGGCACTCAGATCCGATTGTTGCTGATGGATGAGTTACTCCAATAAATTTAAAGCCGAGGTTAAGCCAGCGATTATAAATTTCTTGTCTTGCTTGAGTGTTCTTAGTAGATCCAAGACCGTTAATTAATTCGGTTTTTTTCGGATCAAGTGTTTTAATGAAGTCATCGTTGCCAACAACCGGTACACCAAAAATTAGACTGCCAGCTTCAAGTTGCGAGTCAATTATTCCGATAACTGTGTTGCCTGAGGCAAGTAGCGCATCAAGCACAACTCGACCGTGACCGCCACACGCGATCAAATATCTCTGGGTAGACATTGGTTAAATCAATTCATTTTCGGCGATGTCGCGCGTTGATTTTGTTCCGAGAAGATCCCAATATTTGAAAGGTGACTGCCCAGTGCCAGGTCGTTTAACGACGATATTTTCAATCGTAAAAGTATCGCCTGTTTTAATTGGCTTACAAGCAACGATGCTTCGACGTGCAACTTGCTGATTTTTTTGTTCATTAACTGTTGCTGATTTTTCAGCACTGCCGAAAGCAATTTCGATGTCTCGGATATTTGCGACAAGTCTCTTGAACTCATCGGGTTCTAAAGACGCCTTATGATCCGGACCAGATAAATCGCGACTAGTCGTGAGATGTTTTTCAATAACGGTTGCACCCATCGCCACGGCACCAACAGCAATATGTGTGCCAACCGAGTGGTCAGACAAACCGACTTGACAATCAAATTTTTCGCGCAAAGTAACCATGGCTCGAAGATTGATATCTCTTGGTGATGTCGGATAGTCAGTAGTGCAATGCAGAAGTGTGACCCGTTTTTTCAATGTGTCTCTTCCGGCATCGCTAGACAGAGCTTGTTTGCAGGCAGCAATTGATGCTTCTGAATTTTTGTCGGTGGTCATACCAAAAGCAACAACCCCAAGCGCCAACTCAATTTCGTCAATCGTGCTCATGCCGGTTGAAAGAATTATTTTGTCAGCACATCTTGCGACTTCTAACAAAAATGGCGCGTTTGTCAGTTCTCCTGACCCAATTTTAATTGTTGAAAGTTTAAGATTAGAAACCAAAAATTTAAGACTTTCGCTATCAAATGGCGTCGAGAGAAATTCAATGCCACTAGTTTTACAATATTCAAATAGTTCGCGTTGCTGAGCATGCGACAACTCAAGGCGCTGCAACATTTCAAGTTGCGTTTCCTGGCTACCTGTCTGTGCAATTTGATAGTCGGCTTTTTTAGCACTAGTTGTAACTATTGAACTGGCTACAAACGATTGAAATTTAACTGCATCTGCTTTTGCAACGACCGCAGCGTCAACAAGTTTTCGAGCAAGTTCAATTGAACCGTTGTGGTTCACGCCTGCTTCGGCAATGATAAAAGTTTTTGGCGTATTTGTCATTAAAAATTGTCGAAGAATATTTTTTGTGTAGTCAACTTCGCGTTTTTCAGCGTATCGGCGATGCTATTTGCCGTATCGCCAGAGCCGTATTTACTTGTAGTTGCAAGACAACGGGCCTTCCATGAGGGCGAAAGCGCTGTCTCAATAGCGGTACGAATTTCGTCGTGACCAAATTTGCAGTCGATGATTGAATCAGCGCGAAGCCGACCATCTTGGCGCGTGCCGATATTGACAGTCGGCACATGAAGTGCAGGAGCTTCGATGATTCCGCTCGAAGAGTTTCCGATAACGACATCGGCAATTCTCATTAAGTTGAGATAGTTTTTCTGACCCAGTGATTTGTACAGAACTCGTCGCTTTGGTTCGCGCAATACAAATTTGGTTATCTCATCATGCACATATTTGTATCCAGGGTCGGCATTGACACCAGTGAACACAATTGTTGCATGAGCAAAATGATCAAGCGCAGCGAGCAACTCGGTTATTTCAGTAGTCATAGACATTTCGCTTCGAGTCGTCGGATGAACCGTTACTAGCAATAATTCTTTTTGAATTTCAATGCCGATTACGGATGCCAATTCATCTCGTGTCATTTTTTCAAGATTCAGTAAGGCGTCAACTCCGAGTGCCCCAACATTAAAAACTGTGTTCGGCGATTCACCAAGTTGAATTAACCTGGTTTGGTAATCTTCTGCTGCGCAAAAATGAAGGTTTGACATTTTCGTAATTGAATGTCTGATGCTGTCGTCAAATGCACCGGTGGTGACTTCTCCCCCATGAATATGCGCAATTGGAATACCTAAAATCAGTGCGGCTTGGGCTGCACCAAGAATTTCGTATCTGTCGCCCAATATGACGAGAAGGTCTGGTTTAAGTTTTGCGAAAGCATCGGCAAGTTGCGATGTAGCCCGACCCAAAGCATGGGCTATCTCAAGAACCGAATCATCAGAAAGTTCAAGATCAACCAAAGCATCGGCGGTGAACCCATCTTGTTCAATGAATTTAATTGTTGAACCGTGTTGTGCAGATAAATGTGCACCAGTGACGACGAGTTGAAAATCTATTTCTGAGTCTTGCTTAAGCAAAGACATCAATGGTGCGAGCAGTCCGTACTCTGCTCGAGTTCCGGTAACTACGCAAATTTTTCGGTTTGAACTCATAGTCCTAAGTTTGCGCTACTTGGCACATTGATCAAAGAACTCAGGAGCATTTGCGCGACTGGTAATTCTGCGCGAGGCGAGTTGTCGTACATCGGCAACTGATGAAGCAGGTTCCATGCGGGGCGACACAAATAACCTTTTGCACGCGAAGCCGTGAGCAGCTCATTTCGAATCTGCAAGTTTGGTTTCTTGAGTCGAACAGTATTCAGCCAATAATTAGATGTTGTTCCTTTTGGTTCACTAATAAATTCGAGAGACTCTGAACTTTTCAGTGCAATGTCGTATTTATTGGCAAGGTTTCTTTTGTCGCGTAAAAATTTGTCTAATCGATCTAGTTGAGCGCAGCCAAGGGCAGCATTTAAATTTGGCATGCGATAGTTCCATGCGGTTTTGTCATGCATGAACTCCCATTCATGTGCGAGTTTCGCGGTTGTGGCAAGATGGCGGATTTTTGTGGCGAGCGATTCGTCGTCTGTAAGAATTGCACCACCACCGCCGGTTGTGATGGTCTTGTTGCCGTTAAAACTTAAAATTCCACAAACACCAAATGTTCCAGTGTGTTTTTTGCCAACATAACTTCCGAGCGACTCGGCTGCGTCTTCAACTATTGGCAAGCCGAATTCGTTGGCGATCAAAATAAGTTCTTCAATCTGCATTGGATGGCCAAATGTGTGCATTGGCACAATTGCGCCGATGCGTCGACCTGTTTTTGTGTTAAACAAATCATCGCCCTGTTGAGTTGTCGCTGACGCAAGGTGTTTTCGTAAAGCAACCGGATCTAATCCAAGTGTCACTGGGTCACTGTCAGCAAAATGTGGGGTTGCGCCGCAATGTGCAACCGCGTTGGCTGTGGCGACAAAACTCAGTGACGGGATTATCACTTCGTCACCAGGTTTGATGCCCACCGAATGCAACGCAAGATGAAGTGCACTAGTGCCGTTGACAATCGCGATTACATGTGCAGCCCCGGTGATTTTTGAAAGTTGATTTTCGAAACGAGTGATGAACTCACCAACTGATGAGACCCAACCAGATGACAAGCACTCGGCAACCATTTTGTGCTCATGAGGACCAATGTTTGGTTCGTGCAGAGCAATCGTTGATTTTTCAATTGGCCCTAGTACAGAAGTTAGTACTTCAAGAAATTCTCGTGTCGGGAGATCGTAAGTCGTCATCTATTTAAATGTTGTAACGATCTGCCTTGTAGCGCGACAAATTATTCGGGTCTGAGAACCAGTCAATTGTTCGTTGTAATCCGATTTTGAAACCTTCGGCACCATCCAACGACGGCTTCCATTTGAGAAGTTTTTCGGCTTTTTCAATTGAAGCGTGCAGTCTTTCGACTTCAGAATTCTTGGGACGATCACGTTGTTTGTCGTTGGCGAGTTTTAGATCAATGCCCATAAGTTTTGCGATTGTTTTGGCAGTATCTTCAACAGAGATTTCAAAACCACTGCCAAGATTTATTGTTTCGCCAATAATTGCGTCGCTTTCGGCAGCAGCGATGAAGCCAGATGCTGTGTCTTCAACAAATGTGAAGTCACGCGTTGGCGAAAGTGCGCCAAGTTTTACTTCTCGATTTGTTGCAAGTTGACTAATAATTGTTGGGATAACCGCCCGCGCAGATTGTCTTGGCCCATATGTATTGAACGGTCGAAGAATTCCGACTGGTAAATCAAACGAAGCATGAAAACTTAACGCAAGTTGATCGGCACCGACTTTTGATGCCGCATATGGCGACTGCGGATGCAATGGGTGTTTCTCATCAATCGGAATATATTGCGCTGTGCCGTAAACCTCACTGGTTGAAGTTTGTACAACACGCGACACATTGTGGCGTCGCGCTGCCTGCAAAATATTTAATGTGCCCTTAATATTCGTGTCTATATACGTGTCGGGCGAATGATACGAATATGGGATCGCAATTAGAGCTGCGAGGTTCAAAATTACTTCTTGACCAGATACTGCAGCATCAACACCGTGAGGATCGCGAATATCTCCGGCGAAAACATCAAGGCTGTCACGAACTGACTGGTTTACGTCATCAAGCCATCCCCAAGAATTAAATGAGTTATAAAGGACAAATGCTCGTACTTGATGTCCGCGTTTAATAAGTGCTTCTACTAAGTGCGAACCGATAAAGCCATCTGCGCCAGTTACGAGAATTTTCATTTGCTATCGACCTGTTGATCCGGTCAGTTTGGAGATCAAAACTGCCAATATCACTGAAATGAAAACTGCTAACACGACTCCAGAGAAGATGCTAGTGATGCCGACTGCACCTACTGATCGGATATTCCAAGAATTTGTCGTCGGTGCGGATAAATTGGAACCTTGATTCTCGACTCGAACCGCATGCGATTTAGTTGTATTGGAATTTCGGTTTTTTGTGACCAACCACAATGTAATCAGGCTCAGCCCGATGATTGCAATAGACCTGACCGTAACATCAAGGACGGTGAGTGACATGAGTATCGACACAACCACGACTTCTTCTAGCGTATCGCCAGAGGTGTCTGAAGAGCATCAACACGAGAATCAAGTAGTTATTGCGCCGCGTCAGAGAAACATGTGGTGGGCAATACCAATGCTCACAATTGTTTGGCTAGTAACTAGTGCGATAATTATTTCATCGTTGGTTCGCGTTAACTATTGGGAAGTCGCACCTGGTTCTGCAGAGCAAGTTAGCTCTAGATTTTCGTTCGACAAAGATGCTCTTCAACTTGCCGATCGCTACAAGCCGAAGTCACCAATTTTATTTGTTACTGCATTTGGATCAAAACTCTCTGCGCTTGATGCTTTGCTTGGCACGCTAGACCCAGATGTAGATGTATTAAATCGCGTTCAGAAATTTGGAACGGAAACACCTGATCAACAAAAAGCCGTCGGGTTCAAGGCAATGATTACGGCGAAACAAATTGCAGAATATGTTGCGCTGCGACGTTTGGGCTATGAGGCATCAATAAGTTACGGAGAATTAATCATTGATCGATTTGTGTGTGAGGCCAAGCCTCGTCCACTCAGCGCATGTTTGCAACTTGCAATTGGCGACGCGATTACTTCTTTTGATGGTATTGAGATTCCAACTTTGGCTGATTTGCTTCCGCTCATGAAAAATTATTCGCCAGGTGATGTTGTTAAATTAAAAGTCACGCCGCAAAAGTCTCTTGAGTCAATTACGAAAGATGTTGAGTTGATCGCCAGTCCAGATGATCCAAATCGCACAATTATCGGAGTCTGGCCTGCAGACACAAGAATTGTTAAGTTGCCGTTTGAAGTTGATATTGACACCGACTTGATTGGTGGGCCATCTGCTGGTCTTGCCTTCACTTTGGCTTTATTAGACGAATTAACTCCCGGCGATCTAACAGGTGGAGTTAAAGTAGCCGCGACCGGCACGATTGACGGTGATGAAACAGTTGGTGCGATTGGTGCATTGCGTCAGAAAACAGTTGCCGTCAAAGCCTCTGGTGCCAAAGTATTTTTCGTGCCAAGTTCACAATCAGCGGAAGAAATTGAAGCGGCAAAGCGAGTTGCAGGATCAAAACTACGCATTGCTCCCGTTGCAAATCTTGGCGAAGTGTTGGCAATTCTCAAAGAGATGGGGGGCAGCGATATTTCTAATGACGCGATAGAGCTCTAGGCAAGGTTTAACCTTATATATATGGCGATTACATTCTCGCGCCCTGACCCTTCATCCCCTGGTGCGGTTGGGTCAGCACAATTCAATATCGCAAGGCGCGGTTATGAACAAGGTGAAGTTCGCGACTTTTTGAGGATGGTCTCGGCCGAGTTGGCCAGACTTCAAGAGCGAGAAAGATTTTTAGAAAGCGAAATGCGCGCGATGCAAACTCGTGGCTTGTCTGATCCTGGTGTGCTCGATGAAGCAACGGTAACGACACTGCTGGGTGAAGAGACGGCACGTGTTCTATCAGTTGCCCGCGAAGCCGCACAACAGATGCGAATGCGTGGTGCAGAAACAGCTGAGAGGTTGGTGCGAGAAGCAACTTCTGAAGTTGCAAGGTTACGTGAAGAAGCTGAAATTGAAAATGAGCGTCGGCGAACTGATGCCTTAGATGACAGCGAATCCGAAATAGAGCTTGCTAAACAGCAAGGTCGTGAAATGATAAATGAAGCTCGCGAATACAAAGAGCGAGTGCTGACCCAACTCGCACGGCGTCGCGAACTTGCGAAACAACAAATAGAACAATTAGTTCGCGATCGTGATCGGTTGATGTCAGCCTTTGAACGCGCACGGCTAGCAGCCAATGATGTGATGGGTGACTTGACTGAATTTGATGAAGCAGCCGGAGATCTAAAGCAAGCCATCCCAGAGGGAGTAGTTGACCAAACATTACACAATGTTGTTCTTTTTGATCGAGAAAAATTTGAAGATGACACTTTAGATAATGTGCGCCCAGATGTTGCAAAGTCGCCTGACTTTGAATCTGTGCATCATGGTGAACAAGTTTCGTTTAATACAAATGAAAAAGAGTTGACTTTTGCTGCTGAAGAATCTTTTCTGACGTTGTCAGCTGAATCGCAAATTGAATTGCAAGGCGAATCTGATTTATTGCAAGAACCAGCAGTAACGAAGCCGGAAGTAATGCCGGAAGTAGAACCTGAAATCAAATTAGAGGTTCAACTAGAAGTCCAGTCAGAAGTCCAGTCAGAAGTCCAGCCAGAAGTCCGGCCAGAAATAAAACGTGAAATAAAGCCAGAACCAGATGAAGGCCACAGAGCGAATGTCATTCAATTATTCGGCAGAACTTCACGCCGCTTGCATCCGTCAACTGATGTACCGCCATCTCAAGTAACTGAAGTGCCAGAAGTAAACCCGGCTGCCCAA
>JAPKZT010000106.1 GCA_026393655.1 Actinomycetota bacterium
AGCACTTTTATAGTTTTCGCTGTGAGGTACTCGCAAATAACACGGGCGCACACAGACATCAATTTTTTGAATTGATCTCTCCGTTTGCGACTTGGTAAAACCAAGGCCACGAACGAAGTGTTTACTCTATCCCCCCAAAATCTCGTCCCCAAACGGAAACTTGCAAAAATAGCTGGTTTTTCCGGCTAGCTATCTAGCTAGCTAACTAGCCCAGTAGTTAATTAGTTCGGGCGGCCAAGGTGGCTTCGAAGGTCATTCTTTCGCCATTGCGTGAAATCTCAATTTTAACTTTCTGACCAGGAACCGCATCCCGAATAGCCGCTACGAGGCCGGCTTGCCCGTCAATTGGTTCGCCATCTACCGACAGCACGATGTCGTTGACGACAATTCCGGCGCTATCGGCGGGTGATCCCGCTCGAACATCGGTAATTATTGCGCCTTGACCACCGTCTTCACGACCTGTTAAGCCGACCCCCAGAAAGCCCTCACGGCGTTCAACACCGTTTGCTTGCGCACGAAGTTGCTCAATCACAATTAGGACTTCATCCACCGAAATAGAAAATCCGATGTTGGTCGCGGCCGACTCTGAATCTCCGCGTGCCACAGCAGTATTTATGCCGACTACTTCACCTTTTAAGTTGACTAATGGTCCACCCGAATTGCCAGAAGAAATTGCTGCATCGGTTTGAATCAAAGAGTTCAGAGCGCCAGTTTCTGTTTCTATGGTGCGTTTCATCGCCGAAACGATGCCTGACGTGACCGTCGGCCCGCCATCTAAGGCAAGTGCGTAGCCAATCGCGATTACAGCATCACCGATTTTCACGCTGCCAGGTTTTGCGAAAGTTGCGGCAACCAAACCAGTTGCTTCTACTTTTATTAATGCGAGATCGTTGCCGACGTCAGTCGCCAATACCTTTGCAACGCGAGGTTCGGTCTCTCCAGCAAAACGCACGACTACTGCAGTTGCGGTTTCAACGACATGCGCGTTTGTCAAAATCTCACCATCTGATGTGAGTACAACTCCAGTACCAATCGCACGACCACCGGCACCGGCTTCGCCCAAAGTTGATATCACCGTGACAACACTGTTAGCGAGTCGTGTTGCAACTAACAAAATTAATGAATCGGCCTTATTGGTGCTGTCAGATGCGACAACAACTGGTGCTGAAGTTACTTGAGTGACAGTTTTGGATGACTGTGCTTCAAATAAATTCGTTTCTCGCTCGACATATGCACCAACAATGCCGCCGATTAAACCAAACAAGGCCGCGAAAACCGCAAGTCCAAAAATTGTTCGACCTCGTCTCCGACCTGAAGAATTGTCTCGCAAAGATTGCTGACGACCGTTGAATTGTGACAACGAAGGTGGCGGCAACTTTGATGAACCGTGATCGCGCTGTTCTGGTAGTGAGGATGAATCAATTTGCGTGTAATCACTCATAAATAGTTTCTATCGTTAATTAGATGCAAATTTTTGCCGAACCCAGAAAGTCTTAAAGAATTCTTACGCAAAATCAGGTGGTACTGCCCACAGCACTTCACTGCCGTTGAGTCGTGTGGCAATTTTCTCGGCAAGAGTTGTAATAAAAGGCAAATAAACAGTTGAACCAGGCAGAACTTGACTTGGGTCAATCACAGGTCTTCCGTATAGCTTTTTGCCAACTCGAGACGGGTCTTCGTCAACAAAAAACTTGACATCGAGTTCCAGTTCTCCGAATAGCCATAAAGCATTAATCGACGTTCCGAATATTCCAAAAGACTTCGATTTCGCGAGCGAACTTGCGTGCATCTTTACTTCGTTCAACCAACGAACTGAGTCACCAACCCATGCCGTATCTAGATTCGCACTGTTTGTGACCTTTGCTGTTTTGCTGGGCTTGCAAACGGCCCAACACTCGCGAGTTTCAATTCGAGATTCAATTCGAACGACGTCAAAACCTGCATTTTCAAGAAATATTTTAAGTGTCGCCACCGAAAAATGCGAACAGTGGTCGGCGATCAGCAACTTAAATGGGTCTTTCGAGCAATCTGGAACCGCAATAACGAGGTGACCATTTTCGTTCAACATTGCACCTAGCAATTTCATAGTCTCAGTTGGCAAAACGAGATGTTCAAGCGAATGCGACATCGAAATCAAGTCAAATTTCAAATTTTTGTCAAGTTCACCAACAAGAAGTTTTTTAAAATTTGGTATCTCTGAAAGTTTTTTCAATTCGCGGTCATCAAGGTCAAACCCAAACAGATTGAAATCACTTCTTAACTTTGCAAATGACCAAAGCAATGTGCCTGCGCCACAACCAAAATCAAGAACTGCACCACCCTGTTTGGTTTGACTTGTTTGAACTACTGAATCAACAAACAGATCACCGCGACCCGATGCTGCGCCTTCGATGAATACTGTTTGATCATTGTCGCTGGTCTGATAGTACGACGCGTAATCGCTGTAAATTTCGGATGCAGATTTCTGCCACTCATCTGTCACTTCGGCCTGCGGAAACCCGCAATCTTTGCAAATAGCGATGTTTAAACCACGACGCCACGGCTTAACGTCGGAAGTAATAGTTCGAAAGTCAGAGAACGAAGGCTCTCTGACCAGATTTTTGCTCTCGCAATAAATGCACTTCATTGATCTAAACCCTAGATTTAAAAACTAGAACTAGAACTAGAACTAGATCCAATGTTGTTGTTAAGAGTTTTGGATTTTGATTTCGATGTCAACGCCAGCAGGAAGCTCTAAACGCTGAAGACTGTCAATTGTCTTGGCGTTTGGGTCAACAATGTCGATCAAGCGTTTGTGAATTCGCATTTCAAAATGTTCGCGCGAGTCTTTGTCAACGTGTGGGCCACGAATAACTGTGAAACGATGCTTATCAGTAGGCAATGGAATCGGTCCACGCACCGTCGCACTCGTGCGAGTCACCGTTTCGACGATCTTCTTTGCAGATTCGTCAATGTTTTGGTGATCAAACGCCTTAAGACGGATGCGGATGCTTTGTGCCATCAGTGTGAACCGGTTCTAAAACGATCTACTTGAGAATCTTCGTTACGCGACCCGCACCTACTGTGCGACCGCCTTCACGAATTGCGAAGCGAAGACCTTCAACCATGGCGATTGCCTTGCCGAGTTCAACTGTCATTGTCACGTTGTCGCCAGGCATAACCATTTCTGTGCCCTTTGGAAGTTCAACAGTGCCAGTTACGTCAGTTGTTCGAAAGAAGAACTGTGGTCGGTAGTTGTTAAAGAAAGGCTTATGGCGTCCGCCTTCTTCCTTCTTCAATACGTAGACCTGACCTTCGAAGTTCGTGTGTGGCGTGATTGAACCTGGTGCACAAAGAACCTGACCGCGCTCTACTTCTTCTTTTTTAGTTCCACGAAGAAGAGCACCAATGTTGTCGCCTGCTTGACCTTCATCAAGCAACTTGCGGAACATTTCTACCCCGGTGCAAACAGTCTTTTGTGTGTCACGGAGTCCAACGATTTCAATTTCGTCTCCGGTGTGAACTTTGCC
>JAPKZT010000271.1 GCA_026393655.1 Actinomycetota bacterium
CTCGGACTTCCCCGCGAACCAAAGTAATTTTTTTAAGCGTTGCCGAACACGAATTCGTATGGCGCTTCACCTGGTCTAACCGGAAAGTCAAGTCCATCAATTGGCAAATTTGTTCGAATACCCGAATGTGGCAAGAATCGTTTATTAACAAAAGTCATTTCTATATAAAGCGGCATTCCCAATTCGGTACCTCGACCACTAGTGTTGCCATGCAGATGCGCAATCCAAAAATACTCTTTCAAAAACTCAACTACTTGCAAAAATTCGGTTCTTCTTGTGTCATGCAGTTCCATTATCAGCACCGGCACATCAGCCAATAAATCTACGTCTTGCTCATTGCGTATTAGATCCCACTCGCCGCCCTCTATATCGATTTTTACGATTGTTCGTTTCGGATCAGTGCGATAGCTTAAAGCCTCAACAAAAGATATTTCGTTACTCTTTTTGGCCTGATGAACAACAAATTTTCTAATATGCCTGAATCTATTTTTGCGCCATTTAAAAGTTGGTAGATAAATTACTAGCGCAATTAACGATCTCTTCAAATCTTCCAATTTGAATTTTCGTTCAGATTTAGGTCTTCGCATGCGAATCTCGTAAATAGTTCTCCTACCCATATAAATCAAACTTTTGAGAATTCCAAACACGGATATTGAAGCGTCAAAAAACACGATGTTTCCTGGTTTGATCGTGCCATTCTTTAATTCAAAAAGTGCCTGCTCAAAACTCCACTCAGCACCGAGGCCAAAAGATAAGCAACCGTCTATCTCATTTAAGACTTCCCTTGGCAACAAATATCCCCCATCGGCGTTACGTCCAAGGCGAACAAGATCAGACATTTGTGGAGTCAATTCTTGTGGCGCGTTACACACCGTTCTAAATGACTTTGACAACGAATTCATCCGATAAAACTAACAGAAAAGCAATCGTCTAGTCTCGGAATATGAGCACAAGCAAGAATATGAATCCGATTGAACTTGCAACAAAAGTTATTGACTCGGGTGTTGTCGATCAACCGCTAAATCGTGTCACGAATGAGATAACCGAACTCGCCGACGGACTTGCAATCGTTGAAAGCTTCAGTCACAGTGCTGTATTCGACACAGGTAATGGACTGATGTGTTTTGATGCCTCAGGCGCAGGCAGCGGCAAAGAAGTCGTCAACGCGATCCGTTCTTGGCGCAACGACCCATTTTCGACACTGATATATACCCATGGTCACGCCGATCACATCGGCGGAAGTTTCGCTTTTGCCGCCGATGCCACGCAACGCAATCATCCCAAACCGCATGTCATTGGCCACGAAAATGTCAACGCCCGCATTGATCGCTACACACAAACCAGCGATTGGAATATTCGGATCAATCAACGGCAATTTGGTGGCATCCGCAGTGACATGAACTTAAACATCGGTGAGAACCTCAAGCGTTTTTTGCCTCGCGCCACGATGCGCCCCGACGAAACTTTTCGCGAGTCACATGTCTTTAATGCTGGTGGCACACAAGTCGAGTTACATCATGCTCGTGGCGAAACAGACGATCATCTGTGGGCATGGTTACCCAAAAAGAAATGGTTATTTTCTGGTGATTTTGTTATTTGGAACTATCCAAACGCTGGTAATCCGCAAAAAGTTCAGCGATACGCATTTGAATGGGCGCAAGCACTGCGCCGCATGATCGCTCAAGGACCAGAATTATTGGTCCCCGCACACGGGTTACCGATTGAAGGCAAGGCGCGAATCGCAACCGTGCTCGATGACATCGCCACATCTCTTGAGAGCCTCGTCACTCAAGTAATCGAAATGATGAATATTGGCGAAACATTAGACACGATCATTCACACGGTTAAAGTTCCACAAAATATTTTGGATAAACCATACATGCGACCGCTTTACGACGAACCAGAATTCGTCGTAAGAAATATTTGGCGACTCTACGGCGGTTGGTGGGATGGCGCGGCATCACGACTCAAGCCAGCGCCCGACGTACAAGTTGCCACCGAACTGGCAAAACTTTCAGGTGGTGCAGAAAATTTGATGACTCGTGCGCTCGAATTGATGGCCAGCGGAGAGATTCGTTTGGCGTGCCACCTTGCAGACTTCGCAGGATGGGCAGCACCGCAAAATGCGGCGATCCACGCCAATCGAGCGACCATCTACGAACAACGTCGAAAAAGCGAACTCTCATTAATGAGCAAAGGAATATTTAAAGGTGCTGCCCGCGAATCTAAAGCAATCGCCGAAACCTAAAACACAGTGGGCGCGACGGGGCTCGAACCCGGGACCTCTACCATGTCGAGGTAGCGCTCTA
>JAPKZT010000341.1 GCA_026393655.1 Actinomycetota bacterium
CACACCAATTTTGGCGCGAGCAGCCAAGCGTTTCAATGAAACATTGCATGGCGTTACTTCGTTCCATGAAGATGCGATCGCCACTTGCGGCTTTACCCAATCGTCATCACCAAGACCAACGGCACGCAACATTGCGCGCGATGCAGCTTTTTGAATTCCGTCGGTTACATCTCGACTTCGCGGTTTGATATTGACAGGCGTGCCAGGATCACGAGCGTTCATATATTACGAGACTAGTTGCTTATCGTCTTTCGAACTCTTCAAGTAGCTGGCCAATACGGGGATTAGATATACGAAATATGCACCAACACGCAGACGCTCAGGGCTTGCATGCCAGCCAAACAAACCTTTCATGAAATCGTAAAACGTTCCGCCCGATGCTGACCATGCGCCTGAGTTGATTGTCCAAGCCGGTGTAATCAATAGCCCAGTCTCCCAGCCAATTAATTCACGAAGCTCATGCACGGCCTTACCAGCAAGACCGGCAGCAAATAGCAATAACAAAATTGCTGTGACATTAAAAAATGCTTTTAAGTTAATTCGACTACCTGCTTTATAAACCACTAGACCAAGTGCGGCTGAAACAACTAACCCGATAACACCACCGATGACAACTGAGGACCCAGAGGCAGTTTCAGTTTTCGCGCCAAGTAAAAACAATGCAGTTTCTAATCCCTCGCGAAAAACCGCAAAGAATGCGACCGTAAATAAAACGGTTTTTGATGAACCGTCAACTTTGCTACGAAGCTCAGAGCTTAGATTCCGTGCATTTGCACGCATCCAGAAAATCATTTGCGTTAACACCAACATCGCAGCCACTGCAATTACACCCTCAACTACTTGTTCGACTTTGCCATTCAGGCCGTTAACAAAAATATAGACAAGCGTGCCAACGACTGCACAAACTGCAATTGCGACAAAAGTGCCGAACCACACCACTCGATTTTCGGCGCGACGATTTGTCTTCACCAAATAAGTCAGAAGAATAGAAATTATTAATGACGCTTCAAGGCCTTCGCGTAAAGTGATCAAAAAACTAGAACCCACTAATAAATTCCCTTCTGCCTCATTTGTTAGGTTAGCCTAACATTATGCGATGGTTATCACAGCGTGTATTTACGGGCGTTTTGCCTGTAATAGCGCGGTAATTACTTTGCCGTCGGCCTTGCCTTTAGAAGATTTCATAACTGCACCGACTAACGCACCAAGTGCTTTTTCTTCACCACTGCAATACTTTTGCCACGCCCCAGGTTCGGCTGCGATCGCAGCGTCAACCATTGCCTCAACTGCACTTGTATCAAGTGCCTCAAAACCGCGTTTTGCTGCCATCGCTAAAACGTCACCACCACCAGCTTCAATTAAATCTGTGAGCAAAGTTTTTGCTTGAGTTGAAGTTACTTTTGCATCGCGCTCCAAAACTGTAAGTGCTGCTAAATCTTTTGCCGATACTTTTGGCGATGCACCCTGTTCAGCAAATGCCTGTTGCACATATATAACTGCGCGACGCGCATCACCGCCTGCAGAAATAACCTCTCGAACATAATCATCTTGTCCCCGCTCAACTACGACAATTGCTGATTCTCCGTCTTTGTCAACTCCACAAAGTTCAGCCAACGCTTGGCGTCTTGCCGCGGGCAAAACTGGCAACGCCGCACGAACGGCATCGATCCAAGACTGGTCCGGCACGAGTGGCACAAGATCTGGTTCTAGAAAATACCTGTAGTCGTCAGCGTCTTCTTTGGTGCGCAATGTTTCGGTGCGACCTGTTGAGTCATCCCAGTGACGTGTTTCTTGGCGAATTGTGCCGCCACTTTCAATCAAATCAACTTGCCGGCGTGACTCATAGTCAATCGCTCGACCAACAGAGCGAATCGAGTTGACGTTTTTTATTTCGCAACGCGTGCCAAATGGTGTGCCAGGTTTATGCACCGACACATTGACATCGCAACGCATTGACCCCTCTTCCATTTTTGCATCGCTTGCGCCAACGGCTAACAAAATAGAACGCAACTCGGCAACATACTGGCGGGCTTGTTCTGAAGTTCGAATATCAGGTCGTGAAACAATTTCAACGAGTGGCACACCAGCGCGGTTGAAATCAATTAGCGAATAATCACTGCCATGAATTCGTCCGGATGCGCCACCAAAGTGAGTTGATTTACCAGTGTCTTCTTCGAGGTGAGCGCGTTCAATGCCGATGCGCACATCACCTGGCAACATTAAATGACCGTCAACATTTAGCGGGTGGTCATATTGCGTAATCTGAAAAGCCTTCGGCAAGTCAGGATAAAAATAATTCTTGCGGTGAAAAGTACACGGTTGAACTTTGCAGTTAAGCGCCAAACCGATTCGCATTGCAAGTTCAATTGCGTGTTTATTCAATACCGGCAAGGCACCAGGCAAACCCAAAGTAACTGGATCAATATTTGTGTTTGGCTCGTCACCGAAGCGATTTGCACTGGCACTAAACATTTTTGTTTTCGTCGCGAGTTCAACGTGAACTTCAAGGCCAACAATTAATTGCCAACCGTTAGGAAGTGCTGCGACTTCGCTCATAACGACCTCTCAAGTTCTGCTGCAACTTTGAACATTGCTTGTTCACCCAATGTTGAAGCCAAAACTTGGATACCGACAGGCATCGAATCGGCGCCGAAGCCGAACGGCACGCTCATTGCAGGGTGCCCAGCCAAGTTCGTTGGAATCGTGAACACATCACATAAATACATCGCCAATGGGTTGTCGGTTTTAGAACCAAACTTAAATGCCACTGACGGCGAAGTTGGAGTCAGAATCGTGTCAACACTTTGGTAGGCGCGCGCAAAATCATCCGCAATTAGTCGGCGAACTTTAAGCGCCTTGCCGTAATAAGCATCAAAATAACCCGCCGACAAGGCGTAGGTTCCGAGCATGATGCGACGCTTCACCTCTTCACCAAAACCGGCTTCGCGAGTTGCGGCATACATCGAATTTAAATCCGCTGCATCAACTCGGTTGCCATAGCGAACACCGTCGTAACGCGCCAAGTTACTGCTGGCTTCTGCAGGCGCGATCAAATAATAGGCAGTTAAGCAATATTGCAGCGACGGCAATTTGACATCAACGATTGTCGCGCCGGCACTGCGCAACGCATCAAAGGCTGCTTCAAGACGCTCAAGAACATCTGGTTCACAACCTTCAGGCAAATCAGTAACTCGTCCAATTCGCATTCCTTTAACGCCCTGATCTAGAACCGAAACTAGCGAGAGCGCAGGTTGTGGAATCGACGTTGAATCCATCGGGTCGTGACCCGAAATAGTTTCGAGCAAAGTTGCCGCGTCACGCACATCACTCGTGAACGGACCGATTTGATCGAGACTGCTAGCAAATGCAACAAGTCCATACCGCGAAACAGTTCCGTATGTTGGCTTCACACCAACAACGCCACACAACGCAGCCGGCTGACGAATGCTGCCACCCGTGTCGCTACCGAGTGACGCTGCAGCGAAACCCGCCGCGACTGCAGCCGCACTACCGCCGCTTGATCCGCCTGGCACACGCGAGATGTCATGTGGATTTCTTGTCGGACCAAATGCCGAGTTCTCAGTGCTTGAACCCATCGCAAATTCATCGAGGTTTGTTTTGCCGACGATAACGGCGCCAGCGTTACGCAATTTCGTGACAACAGTTGCGTCATATGGCGGCTTCCAACCTTGCAAGATTTTTGAAGAGCAAGTTGTCTCAACTCCTCGCGTGCACATGTTGTCTTTCAGCGCGATCGGCACACCAGCTAGTGCTCCAACTTTTTTGCCAGCCTTGACATCTTCGTCAATTTTTGCGGCATCGGTGCGCGCCTGATCTGCGGTGACCAAATTGAATGCATGAATCTCAGATTCTCTAGCACTGATTCGCTTCAAATATTCTTCAACTACATCACTCGCACTTAATGTTCCGTTGC
>JAPKZT010000067.1 GCA_026393655.1 Actinomycetota bacterium
GGCTATTGATTACACCGGCTTGGACAATCAACTCAGGCGCATGGTCAGCATCGGGCGGAACGTTTTACGATTTCAGGACAGGTTGGTTTGGCTGGCACGCAAGCCCTGAGCGTTTGCGAGTTGGTGCGTATTTCGTGTATCTAATCCCCGTATTGGCCAGCTATTTAAAGAGTTCGAAAGACGATAAGCAACTAGTCTCGTAATATATGAACACTCGCGATCCAGGCACGCCTGTAAATATCAAACCTCGCAGTCGAGATGTAACCGACGGAATTCAAAAAGCCGCATCGCGAGCGATGCTGCGTGCCGTTGGTCTTGGTGATGACGATTGGGTAAAACCGCAAGTTGCGATCGCATCTTCATGGAATGAAGTAACGCCGTGCAATGTTTCGCTGAAACGCTTGGCCGCTCGCGCCAAAATCGGGGTGCGTGAAGCGGGCGGAGTCGCTCTTGAGTTTGGCACGATCACCGTTAGCGATGGCATCAGCATGGGGCACGAAGGTATGCGTGCATCACTCGTTAGCCGTGAAGTTATTTGCGACAGCGTTGAAACTGTGATGCATGCCGAACGCTTTGATGGCTTTGTCGGTTTGGCGGGTTGCGACAAGAGCATTCCGGCAATGTTGATGGCCGCAGCGCGACTTAATTTGCCGAGCGTGTTTGTGTATAACGGCTCAACTTTGCCTGGTGTACACAACGGCAAGAACATCGACATCACAACTGTGTTTGAAGCGATCGGTGCATGCGCAGCAGGCAAGATGAGCGAAGATGAACTCGGCGAAATTGAGCGCGAGGCATGCCCAGGTGAAGGTGCATGCGGTGGAATGTTCACCGCCAACACGATGTCGAGTATTGCCGAAGCACTTGGCATGAGTTTGCCAGGCAGTGCGTCGCCACCGGCAGTTGATTCTCGTCGCGATGATGATGCGCAACGCGCCGGCGCAGCCGTCGTCAACTTGTTGCGTCTTGGCATTTATCCGCGCGACATCATGACCAAAAAAGCATTCGAGAATGCGATCGCAGTTGTTAATGCACTCGGCGGCAGCACCAATGCTGTGTTGCATTTGTTGGCGATTGCTAATGAAGCGGGTGTCGCTTTAGAACTTGACGATTTCAATCGCATCGCAGCAAAAGTTCCGCATATCGCTGACACGAAACCTGGCGGCAAGTATCACATGACCGACATTGATCGCGTCGGTGGTGTGCCAGTTGTGATGAAGCACTTGCTTGACGCAGGTTTATTACACGGCGATGTTCTGACGGTTACCGGCAAGACAATGGCTGAGAACTTGGCAGAGTTGAATCCGCCGGCACCAGACGGCGAAGTGATTCACCCGTTGTCGAATGCAATTCATGCACAAGGTGGATTAAATATTTTGCGCGGCTCACTTGCACCAAACGGTGCAGTTGTAAAAGTTGCAGGCTTGTCGGCTGATCAAATGCACTTCGAAGGGCCGGCTCGAGTTTTCGACGGCGAAGACGGTGCGATGGCGGCAATTATGTCGGGCGATATTAAACCTGGCACTGTGCTCGTGATTCGTTATGAAGGCCCGAAAGGCGGCCCAGGAATACGCGAAATGTTGGCGATCACTGGCGCGATGAAAGGTGCAGGTCGCGGTGGCGACTGCGCATTAATTACCGACGGCCGATTTAGTGGTGGAACCTGGGGTTTTTGTATCGGCCATGTCGCACCAGAAGCAACCGATGGTGGGCCAATTGCATTTATTAATGACGGCGACAAAATTTTGATTGATGTGCCATCTTTGAAAATTGATTTGCTAATTTCTGATGCAGAAATGCTAAATCGCAAAAAAGGTTGGAAGCCGAACCCGCCGCGTTACACCAGCGGTGTGTTGGCTAAATTTGCGAAACTTGCCCAAGGCGCAGATCGTGGCGCAATCACCAACATCATCGAATAACTGAATCCAAGTAGTACTTGCATTAAATGCAAGATATATTGCACTTAATGAAATCACCAGCTCCTCCACTGTTGCCTATTTTTCGTTCACGGGTGCAGGCAGAGATACTTGGCTTAATTCTTTGGTCGAGTCCAAAAGAATTCAGCCTGACTGAAATCTCAAGGCGAGTAGGCGTTTCATTGGCAACAACGCAAAGAGAAATTTCGCGCAGCGAAAAAGCAGAGGTTGTAATTTCGCGAAGGGTTGGAAATGTGCGACTTGTCTCGGCGAACAATTCGCGTGACACAGAGTTGTTGGCAGAATTATTGCTCAGGTCATTTGGGCCAAAACAAGTAGTCACTGAAGAACTCGCAAAAGTTGATGGTGTTGACAATGTAATAATCTTTGGCTCTTGGGCGGCTAGATATCTCGGCACATCTGGCTTTGCACCCAGCGACCTTGACTTGTTGATCCTCGGTAAACCGAACAGCCATCAACTTGCAAAGGCGAATATTGCGATACAAAGTCGGATTGATCGTGTGGTTAATTCAATGAGCCGCCCTACTTCGTGGTGGACAAAAACCTCTAAAGACCCTCTCAAAAAAGAGATAAAGCGTCGACCGTTTATCATCATTTAACTCACACATTTAAGTGTGTCAGATGTGATCAACAAGTTGATTTTGGCTGGTCGTCTTGAACGTATTGAAGATAATCCAGGACTTGTTAAAGCACTACTTCGAGACTCGCGGGCGCATCTAAGAAGTTCAATTGCATTGAAGCAGTCTTCTGATGTTGTTGGCGCATATCAACTCGCATACGACTCGGTCCGTAAAGCATGTGCCGCGGCAATCGCAACTCAAGGGCTTCGAGTAACAAGTCGTGGTGGCCATCAAACCATATTTTTTTGTTCAAGCGAAGTATTTTCTGAATTGGCAGTTGTTGCAGACGAACTAAATATGGTCAGGGAAAAACGCAACTTGGTTGAGTATCCAACTTTAACTTTTTACGAACCTTCAATAAAAGAACTTACGGATGTAATTTCATTGGCAATCGCAGTACTAAAGATTGTCAAAAAACTGGTTGCCTAAGAAAGACGGCGGCTCGACATACGGTGGCTAATTAGTCGGCGGCCAACCAGTAATACGCCGAGCACAACAGTGGCGACGATAATAAATGGCGTAGCGGTACCGCGATCAAATATTAAATTTCGCAAAAGTAAGCCCAGCACTACCGTGACCAACCAAATAACTACACCATTCTTGGTCGCATCTGATTTTTTCCATGCTCGAGATACAACCCAACTACACACGAGCGCAATTAAAAACGGCAGAGCAACTTTGATGACACCCGAGATACCTGCGCTTTCGTTGTGATTGCGTCGACCAACTGCAACAAATAACAGCACGCTAAAAATATCTAGCGATAGCGCAACGAC
>JAPKZT010000086.1 GCA_026393655.1 Actinomycetota bacterium
TCACCTCAGACGAAAAGTTCAACCTCTGCGCAGCGCTTGCCTTTTAGGGCATTTGCGAATTAGTGCGCGTGTGAAAGCCTTGCTGCTAGCCGGCGAACTTGTACCTATATATGTGTATCGATAGCGATCGGCCTGACCGTGCAACACCCAGTAGTTATAACTAGTCAATGAACTTACTTGCCTTATTTTCGTTGACACTGCGAAACTCAGATGTTATTTTCTGCGCAGTTACCGTTGGGTTCGTCATTGGGTTTTTTGCGATGGATATCTAGCAATAATGGCTTCTAATCCGCATGGCGTCTAACCGGCGCGGCTTCTAATCCGCATGGCGTCTAACCGGCGCGGCTTCTAATCCGCAAAATTGTGCCAAATATGGGGATGCAGTGTGACCGGGGTTACTATATGCAAATGAAAAAACTCGCGCTCGCTACTGCAATCATCATCGGCCTGACCTCTTGTGGTTCAACCTCTTCGCAAGAGTCAGCGAGCGGGCCCAACCCAGCCACTGAATATTGTGTAAGCAAAGGTGGGACGATCGAAGTTGCAAAAGAAGAAGTTGGCGAAGTTGCATACTGCGTTCTTGCAAACGGCACTCGCGAAGATGCGTGGGATTATTTTTATAACTCAACGCCGATCCCTGGTTGGACACAGACATCATTTTTCGCACCAACTCAAAGTGACACGAAAGCAAAAGAAACGTTCACTGGTCGAATTAGTTTTGAAACTACAAAATTAGAGTTAGACGTAAACCCAGCAGACAAGTTTGTTCAAAACCCTTGGTCGTGGTGGGGATTGTTTGACTTCTTAGCCGCAACCGACCCGGCTGGTGCTACATCGTTAATGAAACTTGATGCACAATTGTTTCCGGGTCTTGAGATTGATTTCTACACTTCACCAGATGGCGACCTCGTGCCAGTGCAACGCGACATTATTCGCAAGCCACTTGTTGACCGCACCGCCAGCTTCTGGGAGATAATTGCAAGCCCTGGTCGCGTGTGGGCGGCAACTGCTGCTGATGGCAAATATGCAAGTTGGGATAAGGCGGCTTTTCCGTTTTCACTTGTTCAGTCTCAAGAAGGTGAAGCGTGGATCGGTCTCGCAACTTTCTATTACAAAGATGGCAAAATTTCAGATACGAAAGTTCAACTCACCTCGGATACGGGTGGTGGGTTCATTTTCTGGGATCCAGATTTTGATGTGAGCGCTTGGGGTCAGATACCAACCAAGTACACAGCAGACACGGTTGTTGACGAGGCAAAACTTCAAGAGTCATTTGCAACCGAGAAAATGAACAAAGTTGCGACGAAACCACTTTCTGAGTTGGGCACCGAGATCGTTACAGCCGCGGGCGCGTTTGATCCAAAGCCAACATTGAGTGTCGCCGTGATGCATAACAATGTTCTTTATGTTGACGCGGTGAAGACCCCATTCGGTGACTACCCGTACCCACTTGACATGCGCGTCGGTGTTTGGTCGGCAACTAAATCGCTTGTGCCCGGCATGGCCGCGTTGCGACTTGTCGAAAAATATGGTTCAGAGTTTTTGGATACGAAGCTTGTTGACTACTTCGAAGTTGGCAAAGAATTCGATTATGTCGACGCAACATCGCAAAAGCGTTGGGAGGCAGTGACAATTCAAAATGCGTTGCAGATGTCAACCGGCATGGGCGCCACTGGCTACGACACCAACTGGGATGGCAAGAATGCAAACACCTATCAGTGGGGTTATTCATACGACCTAGCCGACATGATTCGTTACTACTTCAATGTCACACCGAACCCTGACGTAACTGGGCCAGGTCAAAAGTTTGCTTACATCGATCAAGATATGTGGATTGCATCTCTCGCGATGGAGCGCTTTCTTCAAGAAAAAGAAGGCCCGAGTGCGACGCTAATTAATATGTTGCGCGACGAGGTCTACGGCCCGATCGGTGTCAGCCATTTCGCGCTGGGCACGAACTACACCCCAACTGGTGAACTAGGCAATAGTTACGGTGGATGGGGTGCACTGCCAACACTTGATATTTTGGCAAAAGCAGGAATGCTGATCGCCAATGGTGGTAAGAGTGCAGACGGGTCACAGATCTTGAATAGTGAGTTGCTCGGCACGTATTCGAAGTCTGCCGATTATCAACTTGCATTCTGGAAGACAAAAGCAACTTCTAATGGTGCTGAGATATTTATCCCGACTATGAGCGGAGCAGGTGGAAACAAAGTCTTATCTCTACCGAATAGCACTTCGATCATTGTGCTCGGGCGAGACGACTACAACGCAAGCATCCCCGACGACAAGTTGGCTGCTCTCGTAACCGCCACACTCAAACTCGAAAAATAACTATCGGCAGCAACCACCACGCCGGCTCGTAACCGAAAAAGATTAGATGTCTGATCATTCTCAATATCTTGAATACATCGGTGTGTATAACGCCGACGCCTCAATCTGGGGAGAAGTTTCATATTGGTTTGGTGCACGCTTTGGCATCAGACATTGTTCTCTTTGTGACGTAACACACGGTTTGTTTCGCGAGCGCGCCGACTGGGTGCAATGCAGCGAGTCACTCGGTGTTTCGTTTTCGACATATCATCGCGACGATGCGCCACAAGATGTGCGCGATGCCGCCAACGGCAACTACCCGATTGTTCTTGGTCGCACTGCAACGGAAATCAAAGTTGTGCTGAACGATTCACAAATTGAAGCATGCAATGGTTCACCCGAAAGTCTTATCGCCGCGCTGCAATCTGCGCCATAATCTGAGCCATAGTCTGCGCTGTAATCTTAAATATGGCCGACGCATTTGATTTCGCACAAAAAGTCGCACTAGTTGCGGGTGGCACCGGCGGGCTCGGTCGCGTTATCTCAACCGAATTGCGAAGTCGAGGATGCATCGTCACAACTGTTTCGCGCACACCAAATACAGACCCAAACCACATCGTGGCCGACTTGCGCTCGCCAGAATCAGCAACTGCAGTAGTTGATGAAGTCGTCGCCAAATATGGTGCGCTGAACATTGTGATCAACGCGATGGGTATTGTTGCCTTCGGAGAAATCAGCACTACATCTGTCGACACCATTGAAGAAGTATTTCTCACAAACACATTTGGGCACATATTTTTGATGCAAGCCGCGCTGCGCAAAATCTCACAAGGCTCTGTAGTTGTTGGCATTTCAGGCGTCATTGCCGAGCAGAACTTTCCGGGGATGTCGGTGTATGGCGCTTCAAAAGCAGCGGTTCGCTCGTTCGATGAAGCACTTGCGCGTGAAGCACGCAAAGCCGGGGTGCGGGTAATCGATGCGCGACCTCCGCATACTGAAACTGGTTTGGCTTCGCGTGCGATTGCCGGCACTGCGCCAAAGTTTCAACGTGGTCTCGAACCAATCACAGTTGCACAACGAATCGTGCAGGCAATTGCCGATGGCGAAACTGACTTGCCCTCGACTTCTTTTTAACACAAGTTCATTGCCTGTTAACGGTTTGCCATTTACTATTTGCTAAATTTATGTGATGAGTAAATCTTCTCGACGCGCATTTATTTCTGGAAGCATTGCTTCTTTCACTTGGCTGCTTACTGGTGGCCAAGCTTCGGGTGCAGCGCCTGCCATAACTGCTGGCGCACCATGCAAGGCCAAAGGTCGCGAACGCACCGTCGACGGCGTTACATATGTCTGTCGTAATGTAAAAGGAAAACTCGTTTGGCGCAGTACCCCAGTTGAAGTTAAGCAACTGGTTTTCACCGCACGCGTGCTCGAAAGTTCTGAGCTTGCGCTCGGCAGTACCAAAGTTGTCAACGTGCCGACTCCGATTGGTGGAACCACTGGCGTCGTTGTCACCCGCACCGATATTGGAGTAACCGCCCTCGCTGTGGCTTGCACACACGCGGGTTTCCCTGTGGCCCGCGTTGGCAAAGTGCTCGAGTGTGAACTGCATGGTTCAAAATTTGAACCAACAACTGGCGCTGTTCTCGGCGGCCCTGCGGTGCGACCACTTCTTCGTTACGACGCCACCGAAACAAACGGCGGCGTCTACGTGACTGTTACTAGCGGATAATAGTTGCGGCTAGCGACTAGTCGCTGCGACAAGAAAATATAGCTAGCGCGAAAAGCGAATCAGAAACTCTAACTGTCCGCGATCTTCAACCACGATCGCAGAAATACTTGGATCAGGTATTGACCAATCTGCAAACACGAGCAGAATTGATCCATTCACTTCAATAACATTCTCAACCAACCGCGCGTTCAATGTGAAATCAATATCGCGTGTCACGCCGCGCAACGTGAGCGTGCCTGTTGTTTTGACCGATAGAACACCACCGTCAATTGCCTCGGGGGTCAACTTAATCGGTTTCTTCAACGCAAAAGTTGCTGTTGGAAATGCACTGGTATCAAGGATTCGAGTATTCACCTGACGATCACGCCTGGTGCTGTCACTTTTTAGGGACGTCATATCAACCGTGAATTTGGCACTCGTAACTTCGTCGCCAACAATCGTGAGCGAACCCTCAACCGCTGATGTGCGTCCGACACCTTCGGTGCTCTGACCGACGATCACTTCTTGAACTCGATACCCGACTACTGACTCATTGACTACGGGCCATTGACCATC
This sequence comes from Actinomycetota bacterium, assembly GCA_026393655.1. Taxonomy (GTDB): domain Bacteria; phylum Actinomycetota; class Acidimicrobiia; order Acidimicrobiales; family Ilumatobacteraceae; genus BACL27. The sequence goes on from JAPKZT010000086.1 coordinate 4,601, forward strand.
GAGCGCACTCGCCCCAACTTCGGGCGCGACTGTTGTCGAAACTGCGGGTTCAAGTGTTGTCGCGACTGCCGAATCTAAAGTCAGGGCCTCGGGCGCGTCTTGCTTCACGAGATTGATATAAATCCACGGAACTGCAACGGCACCCACCGCCACAACTACCACAACTGCAACAAGGCCCAAAACCTTACGTTTCAAATTTTTCATCTTTAAAAGTATTGCACGATCAACAAACAATTATCTATTCAACTGTGACGTATCCGTCACAAACACCATCAGCTGAACTTATTGAGTGCGCCTAGAGCTGGCGTCTCGA
>JAPKZT010000318.1 GCA_026393655.1 Actinomycetota bacterium
GCAAAACTGGCAGTCTCGTCGTAACTCGGCAACAGTGAACTGAACGAACTCGAGTTAGGTGTGCTCCATGCAGCATCCCACAAATAACTTTCGCTAAGTGACGCGATGTCTTTGTTATAACTAGACACAAGTTCAGCACCACGTGTCATCGCATTTTTACGAATTGCCTCAACTAATTCAGTTGGCGCCCAAAACGGTTCGTCGGGGATGCCCATGACTTTTTTCGTCGCCGCAACATGACCAGCATTGAATGGGTTTCCGTGTGCTTCGTGATTGTCAGTGAAATCAGGAGACGGTGTGCCGATGTGAGATTTCAAAATGCACAACGTTGGTGCACCAATATTTGCTCGCGCTGTGATCAACGCATCTTCGAGTGCATCCATATCGTCTGCGATCTCTCCGAGTTGCATCACATTCCAGCCATAACTTGAGAACCGCTTAGCGACATCATCCGAACACGACAGCGAAGTTGAGCCATCGATCGTGATTCCGTTGTCGTCAAAGATACAAATCAATCGATCAAGTTTTAGATGACCCGCAAGAGAAGCAGCCTCGTGACTGATTCCTTCCATGAAGCACCCATCACCCGCTAAGACGTAAGTGTGATGATCGCAGGCCACAGCACCAAAACGTGCTCTTAAATGTCGTTCGGCAATTGCCATCCCAACTGCGTTTGCAAAACCCTGACCGAGTGGACCCGTTGTAACTTCGACGCCAGCAGTGTGCCCAACTTCTGGGTGACCAGGGGTGGCTGATTCAAACTGCCGAAACTTTTTTAAATCGTCTAGTTCTAATCCATAACCATTTAGAAATAACAACGCGTACTGCAAGATTGATGCGTGACCGTTGCTGAGAATGAAACGATCTCGATTTCTCCAGTTCGCATCTTTCGGGCTGTGCCGCATTATTCGACTAAATAGAACATGACCCAGGGGAGCAAGAGACATCGCTGTGCCTTGATGACCGCTTTTTGCGGCCAATGGGGCGTCCATCGCCAGACCTCGAATTACCGAAACTGCGTCTGCGTCTTGTTGCTCAGATAATCGAAAACTCATTGCGATAAATGTAGTTGGATTATGCGCTGTTGTCTGATTCTTTGTCAGCGACGACTGGGGGCAAAAGCGTCAAAGGCACAAGATGCCACGGCGCAGTACCGATTCGGCAGTGAGCAAAAATCTGCGTGTAACTAGTTAAAAGCAGTTCTCCACGAACGAGCCTGTAGGTAAATTTGCCTGGTTCAACGGTAAACGGGCTTACATTGCGAGCCAGTTGCTCATCATCCGCAGATGGCCCTGAACGAAAAATAACTTCGAGAAGCGAATTACCTGGCTCGTCGAGACTGCAGTAGATCAAAACAACAAGATGCGGATCAATTGTGACCGGAACAGGAGTCGGCGCCGCCATTGAAAAGAAGGCGCCAGTTAAATCAATTCGAGTACTTGGACCAGGTGCTTGACGAAGCGCAAAGTTCTCTACAAATAATGCTGAGATAATCTGCACTAAGCCGCCGTGATATTGAACACTGTTTTATTAAACAGTCACGCGGTGCGCTGAAGGTTTTAATCGCACAGTTGCAAGTCGCACTTTGGCGAGTTTTACTGCACTGAGTCCTCTGATTAGCCACCAACCTGGATCAAGTTCATACCAACGGTGCGAGAGTCGTGCCGATGTCGGCGCAGCATGATGATTGTTATGCAACCCTTCGCCTGCGGTGAGCAATGCAAGCCATTGCAAATTACCTGCGCCGTTGGCGTATGGCTTTCGACCAAAATGGTGGGCGATCGCGTTTACTGCCGCAGAACCCGCAAGGTATGCATTCAAATGAACAACTGCCGCCAGTAATCCAATCATTGGCCCAAATACGAACACCAAAAGTGCGATACCAAGGCCGAGACCAACTAGCGAACGATCAAAAAATAATTTGTCTAAACGAGTTTGCGGCAAATCTTTTGCGTAGCGCTCAACAGTCTGAGGGTCATTTGCTGAGATGCGATACAAAACAACGTTACGCATCTGGACATTCTTCCATCCGAGCAGCACAGGCGAATGAGGATCGCCTTCTTGGTCGGTGAACGCGTGGTGCTTGCGATGTACCGCGACCCATTGACGCGGTCGGATACCAGTTGAAAGCCAAATTGTTAATCGCGCGCAAAAACCCGCAATCGGATGAAGCGTTAAAGCCTTGTGGGCGAGCGCGCGATGCATATAAACAGTGGTTCCAAGATTGGCCAACGTCGTGACTGAGAAACCCACAAGCAACGCCAACAACAAAATTTTGACAACATTGAGCATAAGTCTCACACTACTCTGACGATGTGAATATCTCGGGTCAGACAACGCTTTCAGAGACGAAATCCAAATCACTTCTTCAACAATTTGGTGTCGTTTTCGCGGCTGAAATAGAAGTCACAACAGATGACGATTCAGTTGAAAGAGCAGTCACGGCTGCCGAACAAATTGGGTACCCAGTGGTTGTGAAATTATGTGGTGACTCGATTGCGCACAAGACCGAGCGAGGGCTGGTTCGACTTGGTGTTGACTCTGCCAATGCCGCGGAGATAGCCGCTCGCGAATTGTTAGCGAAAGCAACTGTTGACGATGGCGATGTTTCACTTTTGATCGCCAAAATGGAGTCTGGCAAGCGTGAATTTATCGCTGGGGTTATGCGCGATCCACAATTTGGATTATTTGTAATGCTCGGCCTTGGCGGTATCTACGCAGAAGTCATCGCAGATGTCGCATTCGCTCCCGTGCCACTTTCTAAGACGGGCGCTCTCGCTTTGCAAGGACGATTGCGTCAGCAAAAGATATTTGAGAGTTTTCGTGGTGAGTCGGCGGTTTCGAAGGATCAACTAGCAGATGCCTTAGTTGCGCTTTCAAATGCAGCTGAAAGCGACCCAAGTATTTCTTCGATTGACATTAACCCGA
>JAPKZT010000047.1 GCA_026393655.1 Actinomycetota bacterium
AAGATCATTGCTATTAAAGTTCTGCACTTCTAGCCCCCTTTATTAGTTATTAAATAAAACAGAATTAGATCTCAGATATTGCTGCGGCGGCTTTTTCGGCCGCGAAATCTATATCGGTTTGAGTGTGTGCCGCAGAGAGAAAGCACATTCCGCGACTTGTGGTTCTTACTCCTAATTTTTGCCAGACGGAAATAAACTTTTTTAGTGTTTCACCATCGGAATTTTCTCGATACTCAGCTAAGTTCGTGGGCTTGGTTTTTGTTCCAAATCTCAGTTGAAAAAGGTGTCCTGTGCCGTCGGCATTGAGTTGTTTGCCGTCTCTTGTCTTCAACTCTGAAAGCTGACCCATTAAGTTGAGACCAGTTGATTGAATCTTTTCAAATGGGTCGGTGCGTTTAAGTTCTGTCAGTGTCGCAAGTGCGGCAACAGTAGACGAGACTCCTGCGTTATATGTTCCAGAGTGATTTATCTTCCCTGTGCCAACCTCGCGCAGGAGACTAATTGACGAGCCTAAAATCGCTATCGGAAAACCTGCCCCGATTGCTTTGGCATAAACCGAGATGTCGCCGTGTATTTTATATCGCCCCTGGGCACCTTCGATACCAAGCCGGAAGCCAGTAATAACTTCATCAATGATCAGAATGATCCCGTGTGATTTGCAAAGATTTTTTACAGACTCCAAATAACCGGCAGATGGTTCAATACACCCTGTGTTACACATTATTGGCTCCATGATCATGGCAGCTATATCATTTTCGTGGTTAACTAATTTTCTCAATGAATCTATGTCGTTCCACTGAGCAAGAATTATGTCATTTACCGCTGCCTTCGACTGTCCTGCCGTCAAATAATTCTCGTCTGCCGAATCAGCCGATGATGGATTAACGAATAACGGGTCAAGCCATCCGTGATAGTGACCGGCGAATCTAATGATTTTTTGCTTTCCAGTGTGAGCTCGAGCGATACGGACTGCGAGAAGATTCATCTCGGTTCCAGAGAGCCCAATTCGAATCTGCTCAATCCATGGAAGGAGCGATACAAACAACTCGGCAAGTTCTACTTCGTAGAGATTCTGCCCTGCGAACAATTGTCCCTCGTCCAAAGCTTGACGAACTGCACTGATAACTGCTTTGGGAGAATGTCCAAGTATGTGTGGACCCATCCCCATCGCAAAATCGAGATACTGATTATTGTCAACATCCCAAATGTGCGATCCTTCGCCACGGGTAATAGTCAGGGGGCAAGGCTCCGAGATCAATCTCACATTGCTGTTTACGCCACCCGGAATAGTGAGTTTTGACAATTAGCCAATAACAATATATTATAAAATTATTGATTAAAACTAGCATTTGGGGGTATTAGGTCATGAAAACTAGTCGGAATTTTTTTGTGTTTTTGACTGTTGTTGCATTGCTGGCCTCTTGCGGCGGAGCGGCTTCGAATAACGAGGCTGCCGATAATGGCGAAATTGTGCGTGGAGGAACTCTGACTATCGCAAGAAGTTTTGACACCGTCTCGCTTGACCCGATGGGTTCAACCGATAACGGCTCAATATTTGCTCGAGTTCAAATTTTCGACACCCTAGTTCGTGCTGACCCTGACACAAGCCCAAATGTCGGCGCTGGGCTTGCCGAAAAATGGTCTGTAAGTTCTGATGGTTTGATCTGGACATTTAATTTGCGCGAAGCCAAATTTTCAAACGGAGAACCCTTGACCGCTGAAGATGTCAAGTTCTCATTAGATCGATTCATGAATCCTGATATCAATGCGAATCTTGGAATACTTGCAGCAGGTATGGAGAGTGTTGAAATTGTTGATCCGAAGACGATCGAGGTAAAATTGAGCCACCCAATTGGTGCG
>JAPKZT010000248.1 GCA_026393655.1 Actinomycetota bacterium
AAAATGGGCGAAGTCAACGAGCAAGGCGCACCGATTCGCCAAGCCCGCCCGACGGTGACTGCTAGAGTGGCAAAAGAACGCGTTGGTCCGTTTCAATACATTCGTGAAGTTCGCGACGAGATGCGCAAAGTTGCGTGGCCAAAATGGCCAGAAGTACGTCGATATTCAATAATTGTGCTGGTCACCGTTGTAATTGTCACCGCTTTTGTGGGTGGATTAGACGCCGCATTTGGCATACTTTCAGGCTGGCTTTACAAAGATTAGGCAACCAAAAAAATGACTGACGACATCACAACAACTCAACTTGCGACCGACGACGACGCTGCACAACTCGTTGACGCAACGTTTGATCTCACAGAAGATGGTGACGATAGCGAAGCAGAGCGTCCATGGTTGCGACCTGGCAAATGGTATGTCGTTCACTCGCAGTCTGGATACGAAAAAAAGGTTGATGCAAATCTCAAAGCACGAATTGCTTCTTACAATCTTGCCGATCGCATATACGAAATCGTCATCCCAATGGAAGACGTCGTCGAATTTAAGCAAGGCCGCAAACAGACGGTTCAGAAAAAAGTTTTCCCTGGATATTTGCTTGTCCGTTGCGAGATGGATGACGAAACTTGGTTTTGTATTCGCAACACACCAGGTGTAACTGGCTTCGTCGGACAAAGCCAAAAAGGCAAGACCCCTGCACCGTTGTCACGCAAAGAAGTTGAAACATTCTTGTCGGCAAAAGGTGACGGCAAAGAAGCACCGAAGCGTAAGGCGCCGAAACTTGACTACGAAATTGGTGAAGGCGTGCGCGTCAAAGAGGGCCCATTCGCAGACTTCTCGGGTCAAGTTGCAGAAATCAATGCAGATCACATGAAACTTAAAGTGCTTGTCAACATCTTCGGTCGAGAAACTCTCGTCGAAATGGATTTCAGCCAAGTCGCAAAGCTCTAACTAGAAACTCACAAGAAAGAAATTCATCATGGCAAAAAAAGATATTAAAGCGATCGTCAAGATTCAGATTCCTGCGGGCAAGGCAACACCTGCGCCACCAGTTGGTACAGCGCTCGGACCTCACGGTATTCAAATCATGGAGTTCGTAAAGCAATACAACGCTGCGACCGAATCACAGAGCGGCACCGTTGTGCCAGTTGAGATCACAATTTTCGAAGATCGTTCGTTTACATTTATTCTCAAGACGCCACCGACGCCAGTTTTATTACGTCAAAAGGCTGGTCTTGAAAAGGCTTCAAAGAACCCTGGCAAAGAAGTTTGCGGTTCAGTAACTGAAAAAGATGTTGAAGAAGTTGCCAAAATCAAGATGCCAGACTTAAACGCAAATGACCTTGAGGCAGCCAAGCAACAAGTTCGTGGAACAGCCCGTTCAATGGGCCTGACCGTGGTGGGCTGATTGAATCGCTGATTTCAATACTAAGTAATTAACATAAAAATCAAATTCTGATTCAGAAGAACCTCATCTGGTCAGGCTTACAACGAGGGAGGCTTTATGCCAGAAAAAAAGACAGATAAAAATACAGATAAAAGTCATGGCAAGAACTATCGCAATGCGGTGGCATCTTACGACCGCGAGACTTTGCACTCACCATCAGATGCAGTAGCCAAAGTGAAGTCATTGGCCAAGGCGAAATTTGACGAAACGATTGAACTTGCTGTGCGCTTGGGTGTTGATCCACGCAAAACAGACCAGAGCGTTCGAGGCACCGTTTCGATGCCATCAGGCACAGGCAAAACAGTGCGGATTGCAGTTTTCGCAGCAGGAGATGCCGCAAAGCAAGCACGCGACGCAGGTGCCGACATAGTCGGTAGCGATGACCTCGCTGCAGATATTGAAAAAGGCAAAATGGAGTTTGACATCGTCATTGCAACTCCAGACATGATGCCGTTAGTCGGCAAGCTCGGTCGCGCACTCGGGCCACGCGGTTTGATGCCAAACCCTAAGACTGGCACCGTGACACAAGATGTTGCTCGCGCAGTCGCCGAGTTCAAAGGTGGAAAAGTCGAATACCGCACTGACCGTTATGGCAATGTGCATATTCCGGTAGGCAAAGTTAGTTTCGAAGTTGCAGCGTTGACTCTTAACGTGACAGCAGTGCTCGATGAACTCAATCGCACCCGCCCAGCGGCTGCCAAAGGTCGATACATCAAAAAGATTTCGATGTCATCAACAATGGGGCCTGGCGTAAAGATTGACCCAGCGCTCATTGCTGGCGAATAACTAAAGATCATTAAATAGCGCTAATGTTGGGGGCTAATGTCTCGACTAGTTGGGAAGCGGGTTTTATGCCCGATATCGTGACTAGCCGAAATAAGGTTTTGAAGTAGTAGTTAAGTAATAGCAACTTAAGCAGAAATGCAAAGGTTGCCCACCGCAGAAATTTGGTCTGATCAATTGATTAGTCGAGGCGAAAGCGCGACAAAGCATTGAGAAGATAATTAACCGCAATCGGTTAGCCAAACGAGGTGAATGAATCTGGTTTTGACGCGAGTCGCCCAGGGTTGTTCCGCACTGCGTTGAGCACCCAAGCGTTAACTAATCAGAAAGTTTATAAATCATGGCAAATCCAAGTGCGCAAAAAGTCGCGGTAGTTGCAGAAGTTCGCGAGAAACTCGCAGCTGCAAACTCAGCGATCATTACCGAATATCGCGGTATGACTGTTGGGTCTCTTGCCGCGTTGCGTCGCAAGTTGCACCCACACAATGCCGAATACAAAGTTTACAAAAACACGCTTGCACGATTTGCTGCTCGCGAGGCGGGTGTCGCCGAACTCGAAGCATTTCTTAAAGGCCCAGCGGCGATTACTTTCGTTAAGGGTGACGCTTCTGCGGTAGCAAAAGTTTTGCGAGATCACGCTAAAGAAAATCCTGCGCTCGTTTTAATGGGTGGGGT
>JAPKZT010000144.1 GCA_026393655.1 Actinomycetota bacterium
AGATAAACATGACAATTATTTACGACCCGCAACACGCAAAATATCTTGACGAAGCAGATACTCGTGAAGAACTAACCCGTGTTTACGACTTGTGTCATGGTTGCCGACTTTGTTTTAAGTTCTGCCCATCGTTTCCGACGCTGTTTAGTTACATCGATGCTCATGATGACCAAGATGCGGGCAAGATGACGCCAGCGCAACAAGATCATGTTGCCGACGAATGTTTTCAATGCAAATTGTGTTATGTCAATTGCCCATACACACCTGGGATTCACGAGTGGGCATTAGATTTCCCGAGGTTGATGCTGCGAGTTGATGCGATGCGTCGAGCCAATGGTCAGGTTTCGACGCGCAGCAAAATAACGACTGCGATGCTTGGTCGCACTGACGCACTCGGTATGGCTGCAACATCGTCTGGCCCGATTGCGAACAAAGTAATGGGTGCCAAGCCTGGTTCGTTGATTCGCAAAGTTGTTGAAGCAACTGCCGGAGTTTCAAGCGTTCGTTTGTTGCCGGCATTTGCCCGTCAAAGATTCTCTACTTGGTTTAATCGGCGAACAAAATCGCAAATAGCCAAACCGCAAGGCAGAGTTACGGTTTATCCGACTTGCTTGGTTGAGTATCAAGAACCGGCAATTGGTCACGCTCTTGTGAATGTCTACGAACGCAATGGCATTGAATGTTCGCTTAGTGACGCCGGCTGCTGTGGAGCGCCGTTTCTACACAGTGGCGATATGGATCAGTTCACGAAAGTTGCGGTTAAAAATGTCGCCACGCTTGCCGCTGAAGTTCGAAAAGGTACCGACATTGTTGTGCCTCAACCAACCTGTGGCTATGTTTTGAAAAAAGATTATCTCGATTATGTAGGGGGCCCAGATGCACAACTCGTGGCTGATAATACTTATGACGCTGCCGAATATTTGATGAAGGTGCACAAAACTGAAGGCTCGTCGTTGGATACAAACTTCGTTGGCGAGATTCCTGAGTCGATTACTTATCACACACCGTGTCACTTAAGGGCTCAAAACATCGGTCTCAAGAGTCGTGACTTAATGAAGTTGACTGGCTCAAAAATTAAACTCGTGCAACAATGCTCAGGCATCGATGGCATGTGGGGGTTGCGCGCAGAAAATGCCGAACTTTCTGTACCGATTGCGCAAAAACTAGGTCAGATGATTCGTGACGCCGACTCTGAAGTTGTCGCGGGTGACTGCCATTTGGCGAACACTGCAATTACAGAGCAAACAGGCGAGACGCCACTTCACCCATTACAAGTCATCGCCAAGGCCTACGGAATCAAACCAGAACAAACCGGAACAAATCAAAAATTATCAGGAGGCAGTTCAAAATGAAAACAGACACAGCGGCGCCAAGTCGGAAGTTAACGATGAGCGACATCATGGATCATCGGGCATACGAGCGCATTCGTGAAGTTCGTCAGAAAGAAGTTTTTGAAATCAAGCGTCGACGCCGAATCGCACTCGGAACAATGATTACCGTAATGTTCGAGAATCGACAAACAATGCAGGCGCAAATTCAAGAGATGTTGCGAGTTGAAAAAGTTTTAACAGACGAAGGCGTACTCGAAGAACTCAAGGCGTACAACCCGCTGATCCCTGAGAAGGGTCAACTTTCGGCGACTTTATTTATTGAACTCACGACAGACGCACAGGTTCGTGAATGGTTGCCAAAACTTGTGGGCATTGAGCGAGCGATTGCGATTAAGTTGTCAAACGGTGACGTAGTTAAAGCGATCGTTGAAGAAAGCCATGCTGAGCAGTTGACGCGCGAGAACGTAACTGCGGCAGTGCACTACATCCGCTTCGAATTTACTCCTCAACAGATTGATGAATTCGCCAAGGG
>JAPKZT010000285.1 GCA_026393655.1 Actinomycetota bacterium
CTGCTGAGCTGATCGCTGAGAAGTGGAATATTAGTCGTGAAGATATGGATCGGTTTGGTGTTATGTCACAAAGTTATGCGGCACGCGCAACTAGTGAGGGTCGGTTTCAAAATGAAATAATCCCGACGCTCGACGCTGAAGGAAAGTTGATGAGAACAGACGAAGGAATTCGTGAATCCACACTAGAAAAACTTGCGACGCTCAAGCCTGCATATCGTCCACTTGAAGAAGGCGGAAAAGTCACGGCTGGTAACTCGTCGCAAATCACCGATGGCGCAACAGCGATTCTGATTATGTCTGAAGAGCGAGCAAAACAATTAGGGCTCAAGCCTCGCGCACGATTCGTGAATTTCGCAGTTGCTGCTGAAAACCCTCGCTATATGTTGACCGCACCGATTCCGGCTACCAAAAAAGTTCTTGAGCGCGCTGGGTTAAAACTTAGTGACATTGATCTGGTTGAAATCAACGAAGCTTTTGCGGCCGTAGTTTTGGCATGGGAAAAAGAATTGCATCCCGACATGGAGAAAGTCAATGTCAACGGCGGCGCAATTGCTCTCGGCCACCCACTTGGCGCATCTGGCACGCGGTTAATGACAACTCTGCTAAACGAACTAGAGCGCACCGGTGGTCGTTATGGTTTGCAAACAATGTGCGAAGGTGGCGGCTTGGCCAACGCCACAATTATTGAACGACTTGCCTAATCAACTTGTTTATTCGAAAAACTAGCCAACACCAATGCTCGGAAAAATAATTTGGGTGCTATTCGGCGTAGCCCTGTTTTATTTTATTTGGAAAATCGGCCTTGGGATGTTGCGCGGTATGACATCAACCCTGCCACCACCGCCACCATCTGGAGAAATGCGACGAATTAATGTTCGCTATCGATGCTCAAGTTGCGGAACAGAATTACGAATGACGATGGCGCCAGACCAAGATCCGCCACCACCGAGACACTGTTTAGAAGATATGGATTTAATCGCACCAGTCGAGTAGCTAGTTGACTAGTTAGTTGACTAGCTAAATAACTAGCGAATTAAATAACTAGTGATATTTAGTCGCGGTATATAAACCGCCAAGAACACAAAGCAATCCCGAAAACAAATACCAGTTATTTCTTCCACCCGGTACAAAGCCCAGGTAATAGAGCAAAATTACTAACGACCCAAGGCCAAGCAGGGCAAACATTAAAATCGGAACCCATGTTGGACTAACTTTTTGCTCACGCAAAGTTGGAGGGGTATAGCGCGAAGAAGCCGCAGCGAGATTTTGCCCATGCAACGAGTGAGTGTCAGATGTGTCAAGCCGATGTGTTTCATGAACACGACCCGGCTTTGTTCCTTTTGGTGTTGTTCTGCCGCCGCTACGTCGTTTTGAAGTCGCCATATCTGTGTCAAGTGTAGAGGCGTTAAATAGCTTTGTAAGTGACTATTTATAAGGCAGGCTAGAGGATATGAAAAAATCAGCGCCGAAAATATTGGTGATTGACAACTATGACAGTTTTGTCTACAACCTCGTGCAATATCTTGGCGAGTTAGGTGCTGAGCCGATCGTCGTTCGCAACGATGAGGTAACTATTCAACAAGCGCTTGAACTTAAACCAGATGGAGTTTTATTGTCTCCAGGGCCAGGCAAACCTCAAGACGCAGGAATTTTGTGTGAGGCGGTGAGTGCATTCGCCGAGATCACACCAATTTTTGGTGTGTGTTTAGGACACCAAGCAATTGGTCATGTATTTGGCGCGAATATTATTAGCGCCCCCGAACTTCAACACGGTAAAACATCTCAAATACATCACAAAAATCTTGGAGTATTTGCCGGTCTTGATTCGCCGGTTACGGCAACGAGATATCACTCTTTAACAATTGATCCCGAATCAGTTCCGAAAGAACTTGTAGTTACCGCGACTACTGATGATGGGTTAATCATGGGTGTACGACATAAAGATTTAGATGTAGAAGGTGTGCAATTTCATCCAGAAAGTATTTTGACCGACCACGGTCACAAAATTATCAAAACGTTTTTACTTCGTTGCGAGAAGCAAAAACATAACTAGTTATGGCGTGACTACTCCGCGACCAACTGTTAGACGAACAGAAGATCCTGCTTCTATTTGTGTGCCAGAATCAGTGCCTTGTGTGACAACCTTGCCATCGTTTACATTTCCAGTTGGAACGTCTTGATATTTAACATCTGGAGTCAGTCCAACTGCGGTTAGTTGAGTACGAGCATCGGCCTCGGTCAGGCCTTCAACTTGTGGCATCGTAACTTTTGTTCCACCTTTTGAGATAAAGACAATTATTGGCGAACCAAAAGCTATCGGTTCACCAATTGCTGGTTCGGTTCGAATTACTCGTCCTTTTTCGATTGTCGCATTTGCTTCTTCAGCAAGTGTGACGATGAAATTGTAAGGCGCACTCTGTAAAAATTGTAAGGCTGCTGTTGAAACTTGTCCTTGAATATTTGGCACCGTTGCTTGTCCGATTCCACCTGACACAACTACGGCAATTGTTGAGCCCGATCGCACTTGAGTGTCAACTTTTGGATCTTGACCAATGATTTGATTCTCTGGAATTTTCGGATCATTGCGCACTTCTGCAATGGCAAGTTGCAAACCGAGTGGCGCCAGCAATCCGGTTGCTTCTTTTACGGTTAAACCGCGCACAAGCGGCACAACAACTGGGGCACCCGTTGGGTTGTAAGTAATTATGATCGTGTCA
>JAPKZT010000259.1 GCA_026393655.1 Actinomycetota bacterium
CCGCTACCGGCTCTCTGCTTGATCAGTCGCATAAAAACGCGACAGACTTTTCAACAACTTCAGCAAGACGGAACATATGTTCGCTCAGGGTCTCTTTGGTGCAGTATGATCATTGATCAAACTTTGACTCAACCAGCAGTTGCTTACGCAATAGGCCATCAAGTGGGTGGGGCGGTCGAACGCAATCTATTGCGACGACGATTGCGCGAAATTCTTAAAACTAAATCTATTTTGCCAGGCTGGTATCTGATCGGTGCCTATTCAGGGGCCAAAAAGCTCAAATTTGTAGATTTAGGTCAAAATGTTGACAATTTATTGGCAAAATGTGCCCAAAAAGTCGCAATAACCGTCAAAACCAGCTAATTATGCGTAATTTTCTGCTCAAATTCATTAATTTTTATCAAAATGTCTTTTCTTACCGTTTGTCGCCTTGTCGGTTTTATCCAAGTTGCTCAAATTACGCCACAGAAGCGATCGAAACTTTTGGCGCTTTTAAGGGTGGGTTTTTGACTTTGCGTCGTTTATCCCGTTGTCGACCTTTCGGACCGAGTGGCTATGACCCAGTGCCTGAGAATTGTTTTAATCATTCGCATTCAACGAAAGTGATCCACTAGTTATGTTCAATAAATTTTTTGGCGCTGCATCATGGTTAATTGCAACTTTTTATAGTTGGATACCTAATTACGCTTTTGCAATTGCAATGGTTGCAGTTGCGGTGATGTTGTTGATCACTCCACTAACTCTTAAAAGCACCAAAGGCATGCTTGAAATGCAGCGCCTCCAACCTGAAATGAAAAGGCTGCAGCAACAATTTAAAGGTGACCGACAAAAATTAAATGAAGCGATGATGAAGCTTTACCAAGAACACAAGGTCAACCCACTGGCTTCGTGTTTACCGCTCCTTGCGCAGATGCCGGTGTTCATAATTATGTTTCGGGCAATTCGAGGCTTAATCTTTAGAACTTCGCTCAGTACTCCGTTCGCACCTAAATATTTGGATCACACTTCTGCGATATATAAGTCGCTTGTTGGTAAAACTCAAATGCTTTCGTTCGGAATTGACTTGGCCAAAAGACCAATAGTCGCGATGAAGGAAGACTTTGCATCGGGGCTCGTTTATGCCCTATTAGTGGTTGTTTTAGCTGGTTTATATCTAGTTCAACAACGAATGATTGCATCGCGCACAGTTAGCCCAACGATGTCGGCAAGTCAGGCAAAGTTGATGCAATATATGCCCGTTGCCTTTGCGGTTTTTCAGATTTGGCTTCCAACCGCGTTGATTGTTTATTACATGATGCAAGCAATTATCCGAATTATTCAACAGCAATACATCACTCAACGTTTTTATAAAAAAGACGACAGCCTTGGCAAGCAAGCACAAGCCGCAAGTGCTACTGCTCGAGAAATGAAAAACTCCGCGGCCGAAGACAAAAAGCAAAAGTCAAAAAAAGAGACAAATACGAGCGAGCCTCAAACTTTTATCAGCAAGCGTGTTACTCCGCCAAAGAATAGCTCTGTTGCACCAACGCGACGCCGACCACAACCACCAGGAAAGAATCGCAGCAGTTTCGTGCAAAAGAAAAATAAGCCAAATAATTAGTTCTCAAATTTTAGAAAACAACCGAAAGGATATTGAATCATGGAGTGGGTAGAAACAACAGCAGAGACAGTTGACGACGCAAAAGCATTGGCACTTGATCGTTTAGGGGTTGACGATGTAGACGCAGAATTCGAAGTGGTCGAGGAGCCAAAAGCAGGCCTTTTCGGTAGAACTCGTGGCGAAGCCAGAGTGAGAGCGCGGATTAAGCCAAACTCGGTTCGAGCCAAAGCCGACCGCCGTGATCGTCGTGGCAAGCCAACAACTGATCGCCCATCGCGACCAAGCGGTCAATCTAACGAACGAAGTGCTCGCCCTGAACGCTCAGACCGAAATGATCGTGGTCCACGTCCAGAACGAGGCTCTCGATCACCTCGCCCTGAGCGTTCAAATCGAAGCGAAGCGCCACGCGAGCGTGCACCGCGGGCTGAGTTACTACCGGTTGATCCAACCACTGTAAGTGATGTGGCGACTACATTTTTGCAAGGACTCGTCACTGCAGCCGGCTTAAAGGGTTCAGTTTCATCAAAAGTTGAAGGCGAGAATATTGACATCGATGTATTGGGCGACGATCTTAATTTCTTGGTCGGCACCAAGGGCGCGACATTGTTGGCACTGCAAGATTTAACTCGTGTTGTTAGTCAGCGCCGTTTAGGTGACCACGAAACTCGGCTTCGAGTTGATGTTGCTGGTTATCGTGAAAAACGCCGTGAAGCTTTAAGTCGGTTCGCACTAAAAGTTGCTGCTGATGTAAAAACTTCGGGTCAGGCACGAGCATTAGAACCAATGAACTCATCTGACCGCAAGATCGTTCATGACGCACTTGTTGACAGCGAAGGTATTGCGACTCGTTCTGAAGGTACTGATCCGTTTCGTCGAGTAGTTGTGGCTTTGGCTTCAACTCTTGAAACTTCAACAGAATTTGATGACACTGATGACACCGGTGATTCATCAGAGTCATAAAACCCTCCAAGACTCACTTTAACTAGTGTAGTTTTGGTGTGTGACTGAGCCATCGGCAACTAATTCAAACCCAGTTGACGAATCGCGCCTTCGAGTTTTAGAAAGAATTCTTCGAGAAGCCCAACGAATTGGTGCGTTATCTAATGCTCCAGTCGCAGAGATTATTAACCATGCCAAGTGGTTCGCAGACGCTATTCCGCATACGGCGCGTACCGCAGTTGATTTGGGCAGTGGTGCTGGTGTGCCAGGCTTAATAGTCGCACTTTTTTGTCCACATTTGAATCTACATTTGGTTGATCGTCGAGTTGGACGTACTGATGTTTTAGTCAGGGCCGTTCATGCGCTAGACCTTGTAGATCGAGTTACTGTCAGATGTAGCGAGATAACCGATATGACCAAAGATTCGACTTGGGCTAAACATTTTGATGTAGCGATGAGTCGTGGTTTAGGTCCA
>JAPKZT010000019.1 GCA_026393655.1 Actinomycetota bacterium
TCTAACAAAAACATAACTTCGTAGCGCAACTCACTGACATCAACTGAACCGTCGGTCGCTGTTCGCATTGCAACTTTTTCAAGCTGTTCTGCACTCGGGCCATCGTCATAAATTGGCTCGGGCAAAGGTTCACCATCAACGACATGCAGGGCTGAATCCATAAATAATAAAAAGCCGGCACCTCCTGCATCTACAACACCGGCGTCTTTGAGTACTGGCAACAACTCAGGAGTGTTATCAAGCGCCTTGCGCCCAGCATTGCGAGCATCTCGCAACATCACTACTAACGATGCACCTTCGTTAGCGGCTTTTGTCGCCGCTTCGGCGGTTTCGCGAACAACCGTCAGAATCGTTCCTTCGATTGGTTTCAAAACTGCTTCGTATGCGGCAGCCGATGCAGCCTTGAGTGCTTCGGCGACTCGCTGTGCACCAGAAGTTTGGGCCGTTTTTAAAGTTGCAGACAAGCCACGCAAAATCTGACTAAGAATTACGCCGCTATTCCCCCGCGCGCCCATTAATGAACCGTGACTGATTGCTTCGCAGGTCGTGTCTAATCCTGGTGATGCGCCTTCAAGTTCGGTGACTACAGCGTCAAGTGTGCGCGCCATGTTTGTGCCAGTATCGCCGTCTGGTACTGGATAAACATTGAGGCGGTTTATGCCACTCGCGTGGCGCTTCATCGTGTCGCGAAACGCGATCACGGTATTGCGCAGGGCATCTGCCCCAAACTCTTCAAGAACTGGCACGCCTGAACACTACTAACACCCGCAGGACTGCGAGATTCAAGCGAGGTGATCGCATCCAAAATAACCCGAATTCACAAGCGAACACCGATTTTACGTATTGCAGGTGCCGAGTGGTGACTAGTCGTAAAAAGCAAGTATCTTTTGAGTGATGCAAGGTGTAATCAAGGCATACGACCCATCTACAGGGGACGGCGTTGTAATTCGTGACACTGACCTCAGCGAATACGATCTCGCCGCCGGCGCACTTGACGGCTCAATCTTTAGAATGTTGCGCCAAGGACAACGCGTTATTTTTTCGCTTGACTCTGCGGGTCGAGCAACAACATTGCGCCTCGGTTCAGAGCGCGATATGGAAACACCTGGCGCGTAACTTTTCTAAAACATGGCCGCGCAATCTTCTAACAGCAAGCTGAATTCATGGGTTGCGCAGTGGGCGAAAGTTCTTCAACCTGATGATGTCTATTGGTGTGATGGGTCGCAAAAAGAATACGAAACTTTGTGTGGCGCACTTGTCAAGTCGGGTACTTTTACAAAACTAGACGAAGCAAAGCGGCCAAATTCTTTTTGGGCTCACTCAGACCCCGGCGATGTTGCACGTGTTGAAGATCGCACATTCATTTGTTCAACTAATAAAATTGACGCTGGACCAAATAATAATTGGCGCGAACCCAATGAGATGCGCAGTGAGATAACTGCGCTGTACACCGGTGCGATGCGCGGGCGAACGATGTATGTCGTGCCATTTTCGATGGGTCCGCTCGGCTCGCCGATTGCACATATAGGTGTGCAATTAACAGACAGTGCATACGTTGCAGTCAGCATGCGGATCATGACTCGCATGGGTCAAGGCGCACTTGACGCTCTCGGCAACAAAGACTGGGTGCAATGTTTGCATTCTGTTGGTGCACCATTGATCAACGGCGCAAAAGATTCGCCGTGGCCGTGCAATCCCGACAATAAATACATCGTGCACTTTCCTGAGACCCGAGAGATTATGAGTTACGGCTCGGGCTACGGTGGCAACGCACTACTCGGCAAGAAATGTTTTGCACTGCGAATCGCATCGGTCATGGCACGCGATGACGGCTGGCTCGCCGAGCACATGTTGATTCTCAAACTTACTAATCCACGAGGTGAATATAAATATATTGCTGCGGCGTTTCCATCGGCTTGCGGTAAAACAAATTTGGCAATGCTCGTGCCAACAATCAAAGGCTGGAAAGCCGAAACAATTGGCGACGATATTTGTTGGATGAAATTTGGCAACGACGGCCAGCTATACGCGATCAACCCCGAGGCTGGCTTCTTTGGCGTCGCACCCGGCACTGGCTACGACACAAATGCAAACGCCATGCACACACTTTTAGGTAACTGCATTTTCACAAATACTGCGTACACACCGGACGGTGATGTGTGGTGGGAAGGCATGACAGATTCGAAACCTGCACGCGCCACCGACTGGCGAAACCAAGCGTGGACCCCAGAAACAGAGACTCCAGCCGCTCACCCGAACGCGAGATTCACCGCACCAGCGAGTCAGTGTCCGTCGATTGCACCTGAATGGCAAGATCCAAGTGGTGTGCCGATCTCGGCGATTTTGTTTGGTGGCCGTCGTCGAACAACAGTACCATTAGTGACACAAGCATTTGACTGGGATCACGGAGTGTTTCTTGGTTCAATCATGGCATCAGAAACAACTGCAGCGGCTGGTGGCGCAGTTGGCAAATTGCGATTTGACCCGATGGCAATGTTGCCATTTTGTGGTTACAACGTTAACTGGTTCAGGCGCGATACTGATGGTCGATTCTTGTGGCCCGGATACGGTGAAAACAGCCGTGTACTCAAGTGGGTTTTCGAACGACTGGCTGGAACTGCTACGGCGCATAAAACAGCTATCGGTTACTTGCCAAATACTGATTCGCTAGACATTTCAGGATTAAAAGTTTCCAGCGAAGATCTTGAGCAGTTGCTGACTATCGATGATGGTGGTTGGCGTGAGGCCGTGCCGCAGATTCGCGAGCACTTTGCCGCATTTGGTGATCGTCTGCCAGCAAAGTTAACGGCTTCACTTGACTCGCTTGAGTCAGCACTATTTCAATAAGTGTAAATAAGTGTTTTAGCCGGCTTGGCCGACAAGCACTGCGCGAATTCCAAGCCCCATAATAAATAACCCACCGAAACCGTAGAGCAGATAAACGCGACTTTTTAGTTGAGCGCGATAAGAATAAATAATCGCAATTGCAATGATTGCCACAAAACCGTAGAACGCGTGAAACGCTGGATATTCAATTTTGTCACGATTAACAACCGCAACACCAAGTGCGACTTGCACGAAAACAGCGAACTGAGCAAGCCCGATGAACCACCACAAAGCACGACTGCGCAACGAAACATTCTTGTGCGCCACAAGCGCCCAGACACCTGCCATTGCGTTACCAATAATTACAATCCACGCCCAAGATTTATGCAGTTCAAGCAATGTTGTCGCGAGCATCACAATCTATCTAACTTAGAGATTCATTAAATCTTGGGCTATTTCTCGAATCATAGATTCTTGCCCCGCTACTAATCGTCGCTTGCCCAATTCCTGCCAAAGATCTTCTTGGCTCACACCAAATTCTGCGGCAAGTTGTCTCACTTGCGGCGCAAATCCACTGAAAACTCCAGCGTCTCCACTTTGAA
>JAPKZT010000211.1 GCA_026393655.1 Actinomycetota bacterium
TAACTTCGCGTCACGAATTTGGGCTTGGGCCAACAATGATTTGGGCGTTACGTAACGGTGCAACTTCGCTAAATATCTTTACCGAACACAATGCTGGTGACCTTGCGCGTCGTGCATGTTTCTTTAATTTCAAAATAGATGTTTATGAAATTGCGAGTGACCTTGCTGCTAACTATGTGCTTGCTTTGCCGTGCGCTGTGCCGATGAAAGAAATTAGCGCAGACGATGAATCATTTACGGATTTCATTCGCAGCAGTGGTGCAGAAGTAACTCGTGAACATGGTGTTCTTGCTGGAGAGGTTTGTGGTCTTGAAGTTTGTCGTGTCGTTCACGAAACTGCAGACTCTCAAGTAGTCGAATCGCGTCTTGAAATCGGTGTTGGTACTCATGACCGTGAAACATTTCAGTTATTGCACGGCCGCACAGCAACGATTGAGTCTCTGCGCAAAGTTGTTGATGAAGTTGCCGCAAAGCGAGTTGCCGGCGCTAACCCGCATCCGCTAAACCAACTTGGTAGAGAGCGCTTATTGCGTCATCTGATTTGTGCATCGCCAGATTTAGTTAACGCAATTTCGCTTGAAACTGTTTCTCCAGCGATGCCACGCGCCAATCTTAAAGATCAGGTTCCATGTTGTGCCACGGGTGTCTCTCGTAACGGCAAAACTATGGTTGTGGTTTTCAGCATCGGGATTGACCCAGATGTGATCTCATTTGGTGCTGATGCACGACAGGCAATTAATGCTCAGGCAGATCTAGTTTTTGTTTCACCACAGCGCGACATTGTGCCAGCGATCGCTCAACTTGCTGAGTTGTTATTCATCCCTGCACGCTTCGTTGGTTGCAATCTTCTAGATGCACCTACACGGGGTCGAGATTAAAGCCATAGTCTGATCATCGTGCTTGAACGACTTGACATCATTGAACGAGATTTTCTCGATCTTGAATCGAGCATGGCCACGTCAGAAGTGCTTGAAAACCAAGACAAATTGCGTGAAGTTTCTCGCAAATATAAACAGTTGACGCCTTTAGTCGAGTGCATTCGCAAGTATCAGGCTGCGACCGGCAATGCGCAAGCGGCAAAAGAGTTGATTGCTGACGCAACTGGAGCTGAGCGAGATCAGTTACAAGAAGAATTAATTTCTGCCACTGCGACGATTGCATCTCTTGAGAACGAACTCAAAATTTTGTTATTGCCGCCAGATCCAAATGCCGGTAAAAACATCATCGTCGAAATTCGCGGCGCAGAAGGCGGAGAAGAAGCCAACTTATTTGCAACTGATTTGTTCGACATGTACAAAGCCTTCGCCGCTCGCAACAACTGGGCAGTTGAAGTTTTGTCGCTTGACCTTTCGCCAAAAGGTGGAATCAATCAAGTTGTAATGATCTTCAAGGGAGAGACCGCATGGACTCGAATGCGCTTTGAAGGCGGGCCGCATCGAGTGCAACGAGTTCCGGCTACAGAAAACCAAGGTCGAATTCATACAAGTTCGGCAACAGTGATGGTCTTGCCAGAGGTTGAAGAAGTTGAACTGCACATTGATGAAAAAGATTTACAGATCGATGTTTACCGCGCGAGCGGCCCTGGCGGTCAAGGTGTAAACACCACCGACTCTGCAGTGCGGATCACTCACCGACCTAGTGGTGTTGTCGTCGCGATGCAAGATGAGCGCAGTCAGTTGCAAAACCGTTTGCGAGCGATGCAAGTTTTGCGTGCGCGGTTGCTTAAGCGTCAAGAAGAAGAATCGCAGGCGCGGGCTTCAGCCGAGCGAAAAGCACAAGTCGGTGGCGGCGGACGTGGCGAAAAGATTCGCACATACAACTTCAAAGACAGTCGAGTTACTGACCATCGAATTGGTTTTACGTTGCATCAGTTGCAAGAAGTTTTGGCGGGCAACTTAGATCCAGTGATTGATGCGTTGACACTTGAGTATCAGACCGAGCAGTTGGCCTACGCCGGCGAGAAATAATTTCTGTCGTGAATAGCGACGAGACAATCACATGGGGCGAGTTGTTTCAGAGAACTTCGGTTGATCTTGGCAGTGAGCAAGAAGCGCGATGGCTTTGTGAGCATGCAAGCGGATTGGACGCCAGCGAATTTAGTTCGGGTTTATCAGAACTTGTTAGTGACCGCTGTGGGGCCGCGTTGCGCGAGATGGTGCGGCGACGATTATTGGGTGAACCA
>JAPKZT010000280.1 GCA_026393655.1 Actinomycetota bacterium
ACCAGCCTCACCAACTTTCAACCACACCAGACCTTTTGCACCAAGTTTTTTAGCTCGCTCTGTTAGAGCGTCCAATTTATTACGACCACTGGCTGCTTGTTGCGGATAATCAGCGTGCGAAACGCAGATCGCCTTAATTGATTCTGCCGAAGCGAACGCTTTAAATTCAGTTGCCGCGAACACACTCGTGAGTTCAACTAATGTCATCGCAAAACGCAAGTCTGGCTTGTCGATGCCATAAATGTTCATCGCTTCATGCCAAGTCATTCGCTCAATTGGCGGTGGTTCTGAACCAGTGGCCGCTTTTGCTGCCGCGATCACCGCCGTCGAGATCATTGCGATTACATCGTCTTTATCAACGAAACTCATTTCAGCATCCAGTTGCATAAATTCGTATTGCCTATCGGCACGCAAGTCTTCGTCACGCAAACATTTAGCGATTTGGTAATAACGATCCATACCCGCAACCATCAACAATTGCTTCCAGAGTTGTGGTGATTGCGGCAACGCATAAAAAGAACCAGGTTCGTTTCGAGACGGAACCAAGAACTCTCGCGCACCTTCTGGTGTGCTCGGCATCAACAGTGGTGTTTCAATTTCTGTAAAACCCTGTGACTCCATTGATTTTCGAATTGCAGAGTTAATTGCCGCACGAAGCCGCAGATTTTTCTGCATTCGTTCGCGACGAATATCTAAGTAGCGATACTTAAGACGAACATTTTCGTCGACGTCGTCACCACGTTGATCAATCGGAAACGGGGGTGGTTCAGCATTGTTAAGCACTTCAATTTTGCACTCAGCCAGCTCAACTTCACCAGTTGGAATATTCGCGTTCACAGTGCCACCTGGACGCGCTTGCACTTTGCCGGTGACTCGAATTACCCATTCTGATCGAACATCAACCGTGTTATCGACGACACATTGCACTATTCCGCTGAAATCTCGCAAATCTAGAAACGCAAGGTGTTCGCCGTGTTCACGACGCCGACCCACCCAACCACATAAAGTCACAACCTGACCAATATTTTCAGCACGCATGTCTCCGCATAGGTGAGTTCGTAATGCTGTGCTGTTCTTAATGCTCATAATTATCTCTCATTTTCATTCGATGTATTTATTCGGGCCTGACTATTGATGTACTTTTCTATTTCTTTTAAAATATCTTGACGAAGCACAACATATTGCTCGCCAGACCCCATCGGTCGCAACATGACTGTCTCATTTTCAACTTCGTTTGAGCCAATAATCAGTGCAATGCGCGCCCCGCTGCGGTCAGCAGATTTCATTTGGGCTTTAATGCTTCGCAAATCATACGCCCGATCAGCGCTTAATCCGTGCGCACGAATTTGATGACACAGTTCATGAGCATGAGTGCCATCAACGGTGTCAACGACGAAAACATCAACCGCTTTGCTCGGCGCGGCGAAAACACTTTCGGCGTCACACGCCAAAAGAGTGCGATCTAAACCGAGAGCAAAACCAATACCACTCGTCGGTGGCCCACCTAATGCTTCTACCAATCCGTCGTACCTACCACCACCGCCGATTGCCGTGTGGGCTGCTTCAAGCGCAGTTGAGACAAATTCAAATGTGGTGCGGCGATAATAATCTAAGCCGCGCACTAGTCGATCATTAATTTTGTACGCAATCTTTAAAGCATCAAGAGCGCGCAATACCGCTTCAAAATGCTCGCGCGACTGACTACTGATGCTTTCGCGAATCGCTGGCGCACCGACAATAATTTCTTGATCTGGTTCGCGTTTTGAATCTAAAACTCGTAATGGGTTTCGCAACAATGTTGCTCTACTCTCTGCAGTCAATTTCGACTCATGCTTTGCGAAATACTCCGCGAGTTTCGCCGCATATTTATCGCGATCTCCAGAATCGCCAAGTGAATTAATTGAAAGTTCAACTTTCTGAAGCCCAAGTGCAGAATAAAATTTTGCAGCGAGGGCTATGACTTCAGCGTCGAGAAACGCGTCGGTTACGCCGAGCGCCTCAATGCCTACTTGGTCAAACTGTCGATATCGGCCTTGTTGCGGTTTCTCATACCGAAAGTTTGGACCGCTATACCAGACCTTCCACGGCGTAGTTGGTCGATGCTCAACGAAAGCTCGGCAAACGCTTGCTGTTTGCTCTGGACGCAACGCAATATGTCTTCCACCTTTGTCGTGAAAGTCGTACATTTCTTTAGTGACAACTTCGGTTGCCTCTCCGAGACGTAAAAAAACATCTAAATCTTCAAACATTGGCGGAATAATGTAGAGATAACCAGCCGCTTCAACAGTTGTTTCGAAGACATCTTGAAATGCACGCCAGCGAGCAGAATCAGGCGACAAAATATCACGCGTTCCTGGTGAAGTCTTAAAATCAGGCACGCGAGAAGGCTAGACGCTTGGCGATTAAAAGTGCTTCATGCGCGACACATATCAATGTTTTTCAACACTCAATACGACTTGGTTACGACTAATTCTCTAGTTGACAGTCTCGTCGGCTGATTCTTGGTCATGGGGATTACCTGGCATTACTCGATTGGCATCGTAGACCCCATCGATCCTCTTTATCATTCGCAGAACTGACTGCAAATGACTTGGATCGGCAAACTCAAATTCAAAACGCATCTTGGCAACACGATCAGCGCCAGTATGCGTGGTGCAAGCGACAATATTTACGTGCTCATCCGAAAGCGCGTTTGCAACATCGCGCAACAACCGTGATCGATCTAGCGCAACAATCTCGACAGCGGCGATGAACACTGCGCCAGAACTTTCAGACGACCACTCGACTTCAACTAGACGTGCAGAGTCTTGCGTAAATAACGATGCCGCATTGGCACAATCTGCACGATGCACTGTGACACCACGACCTTTGGTAACAAAACCCATTATCTCGTCACCCGGCACAGGCGTGCAACAACGCGACAATCTAACCATCACATCAGGCATTCCCTCAATGTGCACTCCATTTCGCTGGGGTGAAGCCACAACAGTTGAACTCACTGCCGACATTGACAATTGATCTGGCTGAACTCCATCGCGCATTCTCTTTGACATCCGCTCGACAATCGCTACTGCATCAATTCTTTGATCGCCAATGGCGGCGAAGAAAGCGTCATCGTCTTCGAAATTAAGTAGCGCTACTTCGTCGCTGAGAACTTGCGATTCAAGAACTTTCTTCGCCGGAAGACCCTTTTGTCTGAGCCGCTCGATCAACTCATCTTTACCATTCTCAACCAAATCTTCGAGTCGTTCACGCGACAGCCATTGCTTAATTTTGCTCCGCGCCTTTGGAGAAACAACAAACTCAAGCCAATCTTGCGATGGCTCATTAATTTCGCCCTGAGAAACCAGTACTTCGCATGTGTCGCCCGATGTGAGTTTGTATTCAAGCGGCACAAGACGACCGTTGACCCGCGCGCCCATGCAACTGTGACCGACTTCAGTATGCACTGCGTAAGCAAAATCAACAGGAGTCGAAAATACAGGAAGAGTTATTACTCGACCCTTTGGCGTGAACACAAAAAGCTCATCTTGTTCAAGATCGGTCTTTAGATTTTCTAAGAACTGACTCGGGTCGGACACTTCACCTTGCCAGTCAATAATTCGATTCAGCCAATCAATATCGCCTTGCGTGTTCGAGTCTTTGTAGGCCCAATGTGAAGCAACTCCCCATTCGGCTTGTCGATGCATCTCGCGCGTTCTAATTTGCACTTCAATTGGCTTTCCTCCAGGTCCAACGACTGTTGTATGCAGTGACTGATAGAGATTAAATTTCGGCATCGCGATGTAATCTTTGAAACGCCCGACGATTGGCTTCCAGTGGCCGTGAATTGCACCGAGTACTGCGTAACAATCTTTTTCTGAGTCGACAACAACTCGAATCGCCATCAAGTCATGAATCTCGTCAAAGTCTCTACCTTTTTGCACCATCTTTTCGTAGATGCTCCACAGATGTTTGCCGCGCGCAGTTAGGTCTGCATCGATTTTGACTTCCCCAAGCCATTGCTGAACTTGCCCAATTGTTTTGGCAAGATACACATTGCGTTCAGGTGCTCGCGTCGCAACGAGCTGATCAAGCTCGGCATAGCGCTTAGGGTACAACGCAGCAAATGCGAGATCTTCAAGTTGCTGTTTAATCTCTTGCATACCGAGTCGATGCGCGAGCGGTGCATAAATATCAAGAGTTTCTTGGGCGATGCGTTGTTGCTTCTCGTACGGGACTGCGGCGATTGTGCGCATGTTGTGAAGTCGGTCAGCAAGTTTGATCATCAATACCCGCAAATCGCGTGCCATCGCCACGAGCATCTTGCGCATCGTGGCAGCCTGCTGTGCCTCTTTTGAATCAAAATGCAGACGCTCAAGTTTTGTAACACCATCAACGATCGTTGCAACTTCGACTCCAAAATTTGTTTCAACATCAGCAAGGGTGATCTCAGTATCTTCGACAGCATCATGCAACAAGGCCGCAACTATTGACGTATCATCCAAGCCAATATCGGCAACAATTCGAGCAACAGCAATCGGGTGATTGATATACAACTCTCCGCTCGATCTATTTTGCGAAGCATGAGCCGACCGAGCCATTTCATAAGCCGCGTTAATTTGTGAAACCGAACCTTTTGGATGGCGCGCTTTATACGCCGTCAACAGGGGCGAAAGTTCTTCGGCAATCGTTGTATTTTGGCGCCGCCACGGCAGCACTCTTGATGCTGTACCCATGACTTAAGCGTAGTAGCGACGCAAAAGCCAGATGCTGAACTTAACGTCGTTTCTTGCGAGGTCGAGGTGGATGAGTTAGAACGCTTGTCGCACGTTGCGCGGCTTGTGCGATCAACTCTTCATTAGTGATTGAATAAGATTCAGTTGTTGCAGAACTTGATGACTTAGACGACTTGGTAACTGCCAAGCGCGAGATATCGCCATGACCCATTAATTCTGACATCGCCGCACCAACAGCGATGTGCCCTTTGAACGGCTTGTACTTCGGTTCGTTTTGCTTAAAAATATCCAATAACGGAACTGCTACAAATATTGATGAGTAAGTTCCGGCGAGCATGCCAACTAGCAATGCAACTGCAAAATCTTCAAGACTTTTTGCTCCCAATATGAACGAACCCATAACTAAAAGAGAAACAACAGGGAGCGCTGAAGCCAATGTTGTGTTGAGCGATCGCGCCAAAACCTCATTGGTTGAAATATTCGCGATGTTGGCAAACGATTGTCGAGACGCCGCAAACTTCTTAGAGTTCTCAAGCACTCGGTCGAATACCACAACCGTGTCGTACAACGAGAAGCCGAGAATTGTGAGAAACGCAACAACCGTGGCTGGCGTAACTTCAAAACCAAAAAGTGAATAAACCCCAACGCTGATAATTACGTCATGAGCCATCGCGATAATCGAAGTCAGTGCCATCTTCCATTCAAGACGCCATGAGATATACAACGAGACGACAACGAAAAACACGAGTAATGCCCGCAATGCTTTTTCAGTAATGCTTCGACCCCAAGAAGAACTCACCGATGACACGCTGACTTCTTCTACTGGAACCTTGGCTAACTTGGCAAATGATTTTTGTACCGAGAGACGTGCCTGTTCTGTTTGGTCGCCAACTTGCACACGCATGATTTTGACTTCCGTACCGGTCAAAAATTGTATTTTCGCATTCGTTGACTCAACATTGTTGGCGTCTAAAACTGCGCGCGCATCTTTGTCGGTAAGTTCGCCTGTTGGGCTATCTGATGGCACTTCCCAGGCCACACCACCACGAAAGTCAATACCGAGATCAAGACCTTGAATCAGCAGCGACCCAGCACCGGCAACAACAATTACCAGAGAAATTGCAAACCCAATCACCCTGCGTCCGATGAAATCGAACGTTGTCTCGCCACGATAGAGACGACCTAAACCTGCGAATATGTTTCTCATTGCTACACCTCTGGCTTTACAGTTTGGATGCCAAGAATTTTTTTACCTTGAACACGCTTTGAACGTGCAAATAACAGCACCGCACTTCGTGTGAAGAAATAAGTGATAACGACATCTGTAAGCGCAGAAATGCCAAGAAAGAATGCGAAACCCCGCACTGAACCCACGGTCAAAAACCACAAAACCGCAGCAGCAAGAAACGACACCATGTCGGCTGCCACAATTGTTCGCCAAGCTGACTCGAAACTTCGAATTACGGAGTTTTTTAGAGTCTTGCCAACGCGAATCTCGTCTTTAATTCGCTCAAAGAAAACAATATAAGAGTCAACAGCAATACCAATCGAAACGATGATCCCTGCTATTCCCGAAAGTGACAACGCCAGACCGTTTGTACGAGACAGAACCGAAATCAAACTCCATAACAGAGCAATAGAAATCGTCATACCCGCAACCACGAATAGCGCCATAAGTCGGTAATACGCAATCAACAAAATCAGTACAAGCAGGATTCCGACGATTCCAGAAATAATTGCGGCACGAAGCGAATCTGTTCCGAGTGTTGCCGAGACCGTCTGAGCTTGTGACACACCAAATCGCACTGGTACGGCGCCGAATTCAAGAATCTTGGCTAAGTCTCGTGCTTCAGTGGCAGTAAACGCTCCACTAATTTGCACACTTCCACCTGTGAACTCTGGTTCGTTAACTGTTGGTGCCGAAATGACCGTTCCGTCTAGAACCATTGCCAACTGCCCGGTCGGACAAACCTCAGTTTTGTTGAAACAGGCTGCTGCCATCTTGTTCCATTGAACATCGCCATCAGCGCCACTTCGCAAACTCACAACAACTGTCCAATTGCCTGTCTGCACATCTGCACGCGCATCATTTTTAAATACTTTTCCGGATGCGCCAGCGGGCCCGACCACATAGGCAATGCCTTTTTTGTCGAGCAATAAAACTGTTTGAGTTGGATCGTTTTGATCAGTACCGAGTTCAACTTTCGGCGCAGCTGCCGCATCTGTTGGTGCCACAGTTGCCGAATCTAAAACTGGAACTGTTGTTGACGCGCTAACGGGAACCGTAGTACCAGTCGCCGCTGAAGTATTTATATGTCGTGAACTTCCTGGACCGCCAGCAACTGGAACGGTGTCGGTCACCGTCGGCTGTTTCGTGTCTTGTGTCGTGTCACCGGGGATTGTTGTTGACCCACTGTCTTTGAGCATTCCGGTCTGCAATACGGGACGCAAAAGCAATTCTCCAGTACGACCAATAATGTCAAGGGCTTGTTGCTGATCTTTTACACCAGGCAAGTTGACGATCACAGTGCCACCCTGCAGAATAATTTCGGGTTCAGCCACACCGATTGAGTCAACTCTTGCTCGGATAATTTCTACTGCAACATCAAGATTTGCTTTATCGTATTCGCCTTCTGGTTGCAAAGTAACCGACGCTCCACCTTGAAGGTCAAGACCAAGCGCCGGCTTATTGCCAGCGATCAGATTGGCAGTGAACGAACCGAGGACTACAACTACTAGCAGGACCAGTGAAATTATGTGACGACGTTTATTCATTTGAGTGGTTTATCTTTTCAATTTGCAAAAACTGATTGAAGTTACTTTTCGGATTTCTTGTCAGTTTTTTTATCGACTGTATTTTCGTCAGCAGGTACAGAAACCTTGCGAGCAATCGAGCCCTTAGTTACACGAACTTCAACTTTTTCGGCGATTTCAATCCACAAAAGATCATCTTCGATCGCCGACACGAAACCATAAATACCTGAGTTCATTATCACTTCATCACCTTCAGCAATGCTCGACTGTAAACTTGCTGTCTCTTTTTGGCGCTTGCGCTGTGGGCGAAGCAGCAAGAAGTACATCGCAGCGAAGATTAAGACCAATGGCAACATGCTCAATATCGGATTACTGTTCGTTTTAGTTGCTGCAATTATTGACAAAAGGTCGATCTTTGCGATAAGCGCGAGAGTTATAGACATAGCGACAGAGTCTAGTGGCTTAAGGCTTGTCGTTAACAGGGCTAGCCCATGTGGCTAAAAGCGTCTTACGAAACTCGGCGAAATTGCCTTGCGCTATGGATGTTCGCATTTGCGACATCAAGTTAAGCGTGAAGGCAACATTGTGCAGAGAAACTAGCCGTGCAGCGGTCGGCTCATTAACTTGAAATAAATGACGAATATAACCACGAGTGTGCCTCGCGCAAACCGAACACGAACACGCTGAATCAATCGGGTCTTGACTAGTTATGAACTCTGAACGAGTGATATTTAATTTGCCAGTTGACGTTAGTGCAGTACCGTGTCGACCGATTCTTGTTTGCATCACACAATCAAACTGATCTACGCCGAGGTTGACCGCCTCAACCAAAGAAGCTGGGTCGCCTACTCCCATCAAATATCTTGGTCGATTTTTTGGAAGATGTTCAATTGCTGCTGCTAGTGCGATCAACATTTCTTCGCGAGTCTCACCCACCGACAATCCACCGATTCCGTAACCATCAAAATCTAAATCAGCAGTTATTTTTGCACTCTCGCGGCGCATTACTGGATCAACCCCGCCTTGCACAATGCCAAACAAACTTTGATCTGCTCGCGTGTGACTGTCACGTGCTTGTTTGGCCCACTGCGATGTTCGCTTGAGAGCAAGACGAATAACCTCATCTGATGACGGGAGTGGCGCGCAAACATCTAGCACCATCTGTATGTCAGCGCCCAGCAACTCTTGGGTTTTTACTGCCGACTGTGGCGTAAACCGATGCATCGAGCCGTCGTAAGTTGAACGAAACGAAACGCCCTCGTCATCCACATCTGGGTTGAGTGAAAATACTTGAAACCCACCCGAGTCTGTGAGGGTTAAGCCTTTCCATCCGGCGAACTGGCCTAGCCCACCGAGATCTGCAACAACTTGTGCGCCTGGTCGCAACATCAAGTGGTAAGTGTTGCCGAGCACGATTCGGGCTCCGAGTTCTTCATAATCTTGGGCACTCAAATGTCGAATCGCGCCGCGCGTGCCAACAGGCATGAAACATGGAGTCTCGTAATCGCCACGATGAGTTGAAGCCACACCTGTGCGAGCATCACCCTGACGGGCAGATTCTTTAAATTCAACAGCGAACATTGCACCTCACGGTATCTAGCTGTCTAGTAAATGCAGTTAGTAGATGCAGTTAGTAAATGTAGTTAGTAGATAGCGCCGGCTAGTTATAGCGAACGGTCTAGCAACATCGCGTCACCAAAAGACAGCATTCGATATTTCTCTTGAATCGCAATTTCATATAGCGACTTCCAACGCGGGCCGATAAACGCATCAACAAGCATCAACAAAGTTGTGCGCGGCATATGAAAATTAGTCAGCAACAAATCGACAATCTTAAATTCGTAGCCATGAGAAATAAACATATTTGTTCTGCCGGTTAGAACTCCAGTAGTTGCTGCCGACTCAAGTGCTCGTGTGGCGGTCGTGCCAACTGCGATGACACGTTTAGCCAATCGACATTGCTCAAGAACTTGCGCGCCAACACGATAACTTTCGGTGTGCATCGGATGATCGCGTGGATCACTGTGAGTCACAGGCGCAAAAGTGTCTAATCCGACAGTCAATTCAACTGTCAATATTTTGACGCCTTTATTGCGCAAAGCTTCTAATAAAATTTCAGTGAAATGCAAACCGGCTGTAGGTGCCGCTGCTGATGCCGGCCGATTTGCATAAATCGTTTGATAGCGATCCGGTTGCGAAAGCGTTGTCGTTATATATGGCGGCAAAGGCATCTCGCCGTATTTGACAAGTGATTCTTCAACACTGTTATTTGTCGCCAACAAACTCACCAAAAAAGTATCGCCCGCAGCGGTTCGCTCACCGATGCGAATAAGTGCTGCTCCGTCACTTGCAAACAAAATCTCGCCAAGTTTCAATCTCTTGGCTGGCCGAATCAACGCCTCCCAAGTTTCTGGTGCCGAACCGAGTCGCTCAAGCAATAAAACTTCAGCGGCTCCACCCGATTGACGCACCAGCCGAAGTCTTGCCGGAATCACCTTCGTATCATTTACAACAAGGACATCACCTTCGCCACAAAACTCAAGAAAGTCACTTACATGTTTATGATTTGGGTCGCGATCACCTTGATCTACTAATAGTCGCGCAGAATCTCGCGGCTCTAACGGTGTCTGCGCAATAAGTTCATGGGGTAACTGATAGTCAAAATCTTCAAGTCGCACGGCAGCAAAATTTTAGAATAATTCTGGCGCAGATGCAGGCGGTGTTTCGCCAATATGGCGCCATGCCAAAGGCATCGCAACACGACCGCGCGGTGTACGCGCGAGTAACCCTTGCTGAATCAAGAAAGGCTCGTAGACATCTTCGATAGTTTCAGTTTGCTCGCTAACTGAAATTGCCAAGGTTGATAAACCAACTGGTCCACCGCCAAATTGTCGACACAAGGCCGACAAGATGGCTCGATCAACCTTGTCTAAGCCCAAGTCGTCAACACCGAAAACTTCGAGCGCTTGACGCGCACTTTTTTCTGTCACTTGACCATCACCACGAACTTCAGCATGGTCACGAACGCGCCGCAACAATCGATTAGCAATGCGCGGGGTTCCGCGCGATCGTCGCGCAATCTCGTGCGCACCATCTGCGTTAATCGGCACTTTCAAAATTCGTGCCGTGCGTTGCACGATCAGTTCGAGTTCATCAACCTCATAAAAATCAAGTCGTGCGACGAGACCAAACCGATCACGAAGTGGCCCGGTGATCATGCCCGTGCGAGTTGTCGCACCGATCAGGGTGAATCTCGGCAAGGTCAGTCGAATCGACGATGCCGATGCACCTTTGCCAACAACTATGTCGATTTGAAAATCTTCCATTGCGGGATAGAGAATCTCTTCAACTTGTCGTGACAGTCGGTGAATCTCGTCGATGAACAAAACGTCATTGACATCAAGCTTCGTTAAAATTGCAGCGAGGTCACCAGCACGCTCAAGCGCTGGGCCCGACGTAATGTGAATCTTGGCTGACATTTCACTAGCGACAATGCCAGCCATCGTTGTTTTGCCTAAGCCAGGTGGGCCAGCCAATAAAATATGGTCGGCAGACTGCTCTCGCTTGCGCGCCGCCTCAAGAACAATCCCGAGATGTTCTTTGAGTTCTCGTTGCCCAACAAAATCACTTAAAGACTTTGGTCGCAGACCAATATCATCGTGGTCAGCAGGGTCGGTTGTTAGATCAGGATCTGTAAATTCTTCACGCACGACGAGCGCCCAACATATTTAGTGCTTCACGCAACATCGCCTCAGAATCGTTACTTGCAGACATCTCTCGAAGCACATCGCGAATCTCTTCGCTTGAATAGCCAAGACCCGAGAGCGCATCACGGACATCGCCAATACTCGACGGGCCGTTTAATGTGCTGCTGGCTTCCAGAATGTTGAGGTGTAATCGACTCTTTAATTCGATCAACAGGCGCTCTGCTGTTTTTTTACCGACCCCCGACACGAGTGTCAACGCCGGGATATCCGAACCAGCAACGATGTCGACCAATGCTCTTGGCGAGTGTGTTGCCAAGATCGTCATTGCCATGTTTGGGCCGACTCCGTGGGTCGCGATCAAAATTTCGAAGCACCGTCGCTCGTCTCTGTCAAGAAAACCATAGAGAGTTTGTGCATCTTCTCGAACATGATGATGAACATAAACGAAAGCCGTCGTAGTCGGCTCAAGTTCGCCAAGAGTTCGTGGCGTCACATGCACTAGATACCCGATGCCGTTGGTCTCAATCAACACTGTTGATTCAGTTGTTCGTTCTAAAATTGTTCCGCGTAATGAACCAATCATGCCGACCGCACTTTGGCTTCAGAAATTTTTTGCGCCAAACTACTTGAAGCAATGTGACAAAGTGCAATCGCGGCGGCGTCAGCGGCGTCAGCAGGTTTCGGAATCGTATTAAGACCGAGTCGTTGTTTAACCATTTTTTGCACCTGCGCTTTATCGGCTCCTCCCCAACCAGTGATCGCAAGCTTTACTTGATTCGGCGTGTACTGCTCAACTTGCAAACCACGGCGAGCAGCGGCACTTAGCGCAAGACCACTCACCTGACCAACGCTCATTGCTGTGCGCACATTGGATTGAAAAAAAATGTGTTCAACTGCGACAACCGAAGGATGGTACTCGTCTAAAAGTTCTTCGATTTCTAAACTTATTTCGGCGAGTCGCTGTGGCAATGCTTGCTCAGGACTCGTGCGCAACACGCCAAGCGCACGCATCGTTATTTGGGTCGCTCCTTGAACCTCTAACACCGCATAACCGCATCTCGTTAAACCAGGGTCGATGCCGAGAACGACCGAAGTATTGCGCTGATGAACCTGGTCGACGGTGCCTGTTGACTGGGCGAACATATGTTCAAGGTTACTAGATACCTGTCTGGGCGTCGGCGACTGCTTGAATCAACTCTTTGACTGGTCTAAAGGTGACCCCGACAAGTGCTCGGTGCAGATATTTCACTACACCATTTGGGTCGATCACAAAGACGCTTCGCCTCGGCAACCCTGCGAATCCAACAACTCCGTAATCGCTTAGGACTTGTTTATCCGGATCAGAAAGTAGCGGAAACTTAAAATTATGTTTGGCTGCGAATTTGTCATGACTTGCCATGTCTTGGTGAGAAATTGCCAAGACTTGCGCACCCACATTTGAGAACTGCGAAAGCTCGTCATTGTAAGAACACAATTGCTTGGTGCAGACCGCCGTCGAGTCGCCAGGATAAAACACAAGCACTACAGCGGTGCCACGAAATTGCGATAGCGAATAATTCTTGTCACCTGTGCCAGGCAACGAGAAATCAGGAGCCTGACTACCAACTTCAATTGATGATTCGCTAGCCATTACCCAACCTCTTCCATTAGTTTTTCTGAAATATCAAAATTGGCGTAAACATCTTGCACATCATCGTTGTCATCAAGTTCGTGCATAATCTTTAGAATTGCTTTTGCTTCATCCGGGTTTGTTACTTCAACGGTGTTCGCCGAAAGCATTGTTGTAGTTGCAGAGTTCACGGATATTTTTGCCGCTTCGAGAGATGATTTGAGATCCCATACTTGACTCGGATCACAAGTTACATGCCACATTTCTTCGTCAGCAGTGATGTCTTCTAATCCGTGATCAAGACCAACCAACATCAAATCATCTTCGCTGACAGTCTTGGCAACCAAGATCACGCCTTTGCGAGAAAACTGCCAGCCGACCGCTCCTGGCGCTGCCATTGATCCGCCCTGTTTCGAAAAAATTATTCGCACATCGGCGGCCGTTCGATTTCGATTGTCCGTGAGAATTTCGATTAACATTGCAACTCCGCCGGGGGCATACGCCTCGTAAGTAACTGATTCGTAAACCTTTCCATCAGTTTCGCCCATGCCGCGTTTGATCGCGCGCTCAATTGCATCATTTGTCATTTGCGCTGCTTTTGCTTTTGAAACTACGGTTCGCAATGCCGCGTTAACAGAGACATCGCCGCCACCTTCGCGTGCCGCAACTTCTAGCAGCCGCGATAACTTGGCAAATGTCTTTCCTCGAACTTTGTCAATAGCTGCTTTCTTGTGTTTAATCGTTGCCCATTTAGAGTGACCAGACATTGCTAAACCCCTTTCAGAAATAATTCATGTAACCGAACATCATTTGCTAACTCAGGATGAAATGAGGCAACCAAAATGTTGTCTTGTCGCGCCAACACCACATCGTCTCCACAATATGCCAATGCATGTACATCTGACCCAAGCGAGACGATGCGTGGCGCACGGATAAACACTGCATGAAACGAACTATCTAATGGGTCAATTTTGATCTCAGCCTCGAAACTGTCAATTTGACGTCCATAGGCATTGCGCTGAACATCAATATCTATTGCCTCGAAAGACAACTGATCGTCGCGTCCATCAAGAATTTTTTTAGACAGCAGAATCATCCCCGCACATGTCCCAAACACAGGCAGACCCTGTTTGATGCGAAGACTGATCGGCTCAAACAATTCAGATGACTCAAGCAACTGCGACATCGTCGTCGACTCTCCACCTGGCATTATAAGAGCATCAACTTTTTCGAGATCTGCGGGTGTACGAACTTGAACAGCCTCAACAGATAATTCAAGAAGAACTTTTTGGTGACTAGCGAACGCACCTTGAAGGGCCAGTACACCAATTTTTATTGCAGATTTATTACGCGAAACGCCAACCACCAGGAGGCCTCGAGTCGTTCACCAACCACGCTCGGCAAAACGCTCTTGAATGTTGTCCATGCCGATTCCGGTCATTGGTGCACCCAAGTTGCGACTGACTTTTGCAATTATTGCGGCATCTCTAAAGTGAGTCGTTGCTTCGACGATTGACCTGGCTCGCGGAGCAGGGTCATCGCTCTTGAATATTCCTGAACCAACAAAAACGGCTTCGGCTCCGAGTTGCATTGCTAAGGCCGCGTCACTAGGTGTGGCGATTCCGCCGGCACAAAACAAAGGCACTTGTAACCAACCAGTTTCGGCGATTTCTTGGACTAATGGCAATGGCGCTTGAAGTCGTTTCGCCCACTCAAACAACTCAGCAGAGTCGGCCTGGGTAATTTTTCGAATGTCACCAATGATTGATCGCAAGTGTCGAACTGCTTCAACGATGTTGCCTGTGCCTGCTTCGCCTTTTGAACGAATCAATGCGGCACCTTCGCTAATGCGACGCAATGCCTCACCAAGATTTGTCGCACCACATACAACTGGTGTTTTGAATGCAAACTTATCGATGTGATGTGATTCGTCGGCTGGTGTCAAAACTTCGCTCTCGTCAATAAAGTCAACACCAAGCGACTCGAGCACCTGTGCTTCTACAAAGTGACCAATTCGTGCTTTAGCCATAACTGGTATCGAGACAACTGCTTGAATCTTTTCGATCATTTCTGGGTCACTCATTCGCGCAACGCCACCGTCGCGACGAATATCTGCCGGCACACGCTCAAGAGCCATAACTGCGCAAGCGCCTGAATCTTCGGCAATCTTGGCTTGATCGGCATTAACGACATCCATGATCACGCCACCTTTTAGCATCTCTGCCAAACCGCGTTTAACTGTCATCGAACCTGTTTTGTTCACTTCACTTTTTGCCATTTTTGAATCTCCAACGTCGGGGTGATGTCAGGGTACAGAACTTATCAATGACTATTTTGATCAGGGGTACTTGACTTTTTTAACATCTTCTCCAGGTGCAATATTCACAGCAGACTTCGGACGAATTACTTCTATCCATGTGCGACCAGGCGTCAATTTGATAATTTCGCCGTTGATATCTTTATAAATAAATGGCATTTCAGGATCTGGACGCTCCCATGTGCCTTGCACTAATACACCTGCCGTATAAATCCAAACTTCTCCACTACCGACAGATTTTGCTACTGGACTTGAGCCGCTCTTCGAATAAACAACCGAAATAACAACAACGTTTTGTGCATTGACACGAACATCTTGCATGTCAACATGCGGCTTATCATCTTGCGATCGAACGAAAGTTAATAGATCTGGGTTCCACTCCCACATTACGTCAACACCGTCCATTGAAATTTTTACGGCTGCAGCCGGCTTCGATGCTGTAGTTACGGCCTCATCTGCTTTTCGATATTCAAATTGTGGTAGCGGCGGTTTGGCATCTGCCGGTGCGAGCGACCAAAGTTTTGTAGTTTCCGCAAGTAAGTTATGCGGTGCGTTACGGCTTGACTCACGACGGTAGCCACCCTTTTCATTAGCGACCGAATGACTTAAATCGACAAGCCATGACTTACGAATTGCAGAAGTAACTTGTTGATTGCCACCACTCCATGCCAACAATGGGTGATTCAACGAGCCAAGAAGATTTATGTCTTGGATACGACCACTGCGGATCGGACCAACTGGGTCGCTTCCTTGTGAATGAAACACCACAGCGAACCGAGTCAGTTGCTCAACATTTTCTTCAAAAACTAAATCGGCTTGGTTGATACCCCATTGCGGGCGCGCTTGCGGATGGTTATCAATTTTAACGACCAGCGCTGGTCGATTGAGAATTGACTCATCTGCTGCTGGAGCGCCAGTCAAAGGGTTAACAACAACTGGAATTGTTGTTGTGGTCGTAGTTTCAGGAACTGTAGTCGCGACAATTTCTTCGGCCGGAAGAGTCGAAGCAGAATCAGATTTGCCGCCACAACTGGCAACTAACAAACCCAAGACGATGACAGAAGTAATACCTAAATTGCGCGTACGAGTTGATTGGCTTTTCATTGGTTATATCTCCCTTAATAGTGCGATTCGTTCTGACAGTGGTGGATGAGTGTTAAACAGTTTATGGAAAGAAGCAAGTTTACCCGAGTCATTGACCCCAGATAAAGGTTGTTCAATCCACATGTGTGCCGTTGCCATACTGGCTGAGTGAGTCACGGTGCTGTCGGCTTGAAGTTTTTCTAAAGCGGATATCAAACCGGGCGGATATCTAGTTAGTTGACATGCTGACACATCTGCCAAAGTTTCACGACGACGACTAATTGACGCCTGCATCATTCGCGCAACGAGTGGTGCAATTATCAATAACGCAAAGCCAATAAACGCAAGAGGGTTTGAAGAATTGCGACGGTCGTTACTGCGACTGACTCGCCCGCCGTTCCACCACATCATTCGAATCGAAATATCGGTCAGCAATGCGACAGCGCCAACAAGCGTGACGGCGAGAGTAGAAACTAAAATGTCATAGTTCTTAATGTGCGATAGTTCGTGTGCGAGTACTCCTTCAAGTTCGACACGATCTAGTTTTTCTAGCAATCC
Source organism: Actinomycetota bacterium (assembly GCA_026393655.1). Taxonomy (GTDB): domain Bacteria; phylum Actinomycetota; class Acidimicrobiia; order Acidimicrobiales; family Ilumatobacteraceae; genus BACL27. Next base: position 16,747 of record JAPKZT010000280.1, read on the forward strand.
AGATGTAACCGCGACCGCAGCATGTTTTGGGTTACGACCGGTTGCGAACGCATTTGGTGCTTCATCATGAATCACATAAAGACGCGGCTTTGGCAACCCGCCAGCGATACACAAATTTTCGACCAAATTATGTAGACGCTTGTATTCGACTTCGTCGGCTGGTATCGCGCGACTTACTTTTAGAGCAATTGTGTCGGACTTCCAATATGAGATAACTGCCATCAAACCGGAAACGATCAGCGCAAAAATTGTGCCGACAATTGGGTCGCCTAGAACTAATCCGGCTGAGGCGCCAACCACGACGAGTAACAAAGAAAATCCAGCCAACAAAAATACCGAACGTCGTTTGTTTGAAGCAATTAAGTCATACATGATGAAAAGCCGATTCTAGAACTAAATCTAAAACTGCACCTTAGGAGCAGTCTTTTCGGCTTCGGTTGCTTCAAATGAATCAGAAACCGAAAATTTGAAAAGCGACGCTATCAAAACACTTGGAAAGCTACTTACCGAGTTGTTGTAGGCAAGCACAGCGTCGTTATAGAACTGGCGAGCATACGCAATACGGCTCTCTGTGTTGCTGAGTTCTTCTTGCAAATTCAAGAAACTCGCGTTGGCTTTGAGATCTGGGTAAGCCTCAGACAATGCAAAGAACTGACGCAATGCACCAGATAATGCGTTGTCAGCCGATGCCTGACCAGTTGCCGTACCTGGTGCCGACATTGCGGAGTTACGAGCCGAAATTACATCTTGCAAAGTTTTTTGTTCAAAGTTTGCGTAGCCCTTAACAGTTTCAACAAGATTCGGAATCAGTTCGATTCGTCGTTTTAATTGAACATCAATTTGCGACCAGGCATTCTTGACTTGATTACGACGTTGAACCAACGAGTTGTAAATCATCACAAGAATTATGATGACGGCAAAAACCAGAACCAAACCAATCCAAATTCCCATGACGTCCTCCATTAATCTCGACTTGATATCTTGCTTTTATTGTAGTGCGCGAATCAAACTTGGGGATTTTTGCGCAATACTCGATCTGAGTACAGGCGAACAATTCGGCTTTTTGGATGATGGTCAGGCGATAACTGCTCGCGCTCAAGGACTGTGTAATACATTTCAATATAGATTTTTGCGAGTCGGCTCATCGAAAGTTCACTCGCCCTAATGAGACCACCGTCACTTAATTTTTGTGCAAGTTTTTTATCAGCCAACACTCGAGTTAAACCTTCGGCTAGTTCAGAGATATCTCCAGGTTCGACCAACCAAGCATTCACATCATGAGTACCAACATTGCGATAGCCCTCAAGCGAACTTGCAACAACTGGTGTGCCACTCGCCATTGACTCAAGTACGACTATTCCGAAGGATTCACTATGCAATGAGGGTGCGCAGAATACTGAACACTGCGCAAGCCGATCTATTTTGTCTTCGTCAGTGATTCTTCCGAGCCACGAAATACGACCGTCGTGTGCATATTTCTGTTTCAACAACGAAATGCCATCTCCGTCGGATGCGATCCACAATTTTACGTCGTCCGAAAGTTTGGTAAACGCCTCAAGTAACTCGGCGAGTCCTTTTCTTGGCTCGTACCTGCCACAAAAGAAAACTATCTTTTCCACGCTACGCGAAATATTTGGCCGCGCGTACAATTCACTTTCGATGCCGTTAAATAAAATTTCGTATTCGCCACCTAGATAACGATTTGCAAGTTCTTGTGCTTGTGGCGAAACTGCCACTCGCACATCAAGATGATTAGCGAGCCAGTTGACTCCCTTGTTGATGCGCCCGTACCAAGCGATGTCTCCGGCGGCGTGAAATGTGCCGATCATTGGCGCGAGGCGCAACAGTAATGCGGTCATCGTCGGCCCGGGTGCAATCGGCTCGTGTAAATGCAAAACATCAAATGCCTCATCGTTGATTGCACGAATCGTTCGCAGTGCCGCCGAAGGGTCTGGCGCAAGCGGCGCGGTCGAACCATTTGCGGCTGTTGGCAGACTATTTCCGAGTGGTGTCACAAATGGCTCAGGCGGCGGGCCATCGCAAGGGCCAAGCACTCGTGCCTCGTGGCCCATTCGACGCAACTCGCGAGCCAAACCTAGAACTTGAGATTGAACCCCACCAGGAATCGTCAGACTATATGGACACACCAACCCGATCCGAAGCATCTTCTTGCGCTCGAAGTTCTTAATCGAATTAACCGGATTAACCGGATTACTTGCCGAATTCATTGACTACACGGTACGACCGATGGTCGAAATTAAAACATCGCTAATTGATCGACATTGCTCAGCAACTAACTTTGCACTATGACTAATCAAGAGAGTTTCAGACCAGCTGTATCGCTAGTTGCAACAGCCAACAAGCGAACGGCAGTGCTGGACCTCGCCCGACAAGCCGAGGCGCTCGGGTTCTCTGGCATCGCATGTCCGAGTCTGGGCGCCGCAATGGCTTTTTGTGTTTCGTTAGCTCACGCGACTCACTCAATAAAGTTTTGGACTTCGATTCAACCGATTTATTACAGCCATGCAATCGAAATGGCGAACACCGCTGCACATATATACGAAGTTTCAAATCATCGTTTTAGCTTGGGCCTTGGCGTTAGTCATGGACCAGTCATCAACCGACTTGGAGCAACAACTGCTACACCACTTGCTGATATAAAAAATTACGTCGCAACGATGTGTTCTCAAGAACGGTTTTCGGGCGAACTTCCACCGATTTATTTGGCAGCACTTCGCAACAAAATGTTAGACCTTGCGACCGAAATTTCTCAAGGTGCGATTTGGGCGAACGCTTCGTTAAGCAATATCTCTGATCAACTCACAATCATCGAATCGTCTCGCAGGTCAGAAATGTTCTTGGCGAATATGGTGCCAACCGTGATTAGCGACGATATTGCAGCCGCCCAAGCAATACATCGCAAAACTTTGGTTGGCTATGTTTCACTTCCAAATTATCGAAACTATTGGCGATCGTGCGGTTATGGCGAGCAGATTGATGCATTCGAAAAAATACTTGAGTCGCCTAACAAAGAAACCCGTTCGGCCGAAATTATTGCCGCAATGGATACCGCGTGGCTAAACGACTGCACAATTTCTGGTGATATCGATACGGTTCGTGAAGCACTTTGGGCTTGGTCACAAGCCGGTGTTCTGCCAATTGCCGTGATGTCTTCGACTTCGGGCGGTCAGGCTAAAGCAGTCGCCGAATTGTTTGCTGCGTATTCAAGTTAATTTTCTAAACTGAATTAGAAATTAGATCACTCGGCCAATTCGGTTGAAATAAATGCCACTGTGCGGGGTCATGACGAATCAGAAGTTCAAGTTCAATTGCCAGATCTTGTGAAATTCTTTGCATATCTTCTCGTAGCGTCGCAAGTCGCTCAACTTTAATTGCCGGTCTCACAATTGTTTTGTGGCCATCTAGGCGTTTCAAAAAATACGTAGCAAGCGGCACGAGAGAGGCACCCGTTCGCAACGCAAAAAAAGCAGGACCACTCGGGATCTTGGTTCTCTCGCCAAAAAACTCGACGTCAACGCCAGTGCCTTGAATATCGCGGTCACTTAAAAGTGCGACTATTTCATTTCTCGCAAGTGCCTGTTGTACGGCAACACCGGCATTGTCATCTAGCGGGATCACCTGAACGCCATAGTTTTTGCGAAGTTGTAAAAACATTTCAAACAACTGTTGCGATTCAAGTTTTTCGACGACGGCATTGAGTTTGTGTCCGCGTTGTATTAGCCACCGACCTGACCACTCCCATCCACCTAAGTGAGGCAACGCAAGAATGACTCCCTTGCCTAGCTTGAGGCCAGTTTCAATATGTTCAAAACCTTCTATAGAGACACCAGACTCAATTTGCTTTGAATTTAAAAACGGTAGACGAAAAGTCTCGACGTAGTAGCGGGCATAACTCTCATAAGATTTTTGCACTGCACGACGAATTTGATGGTCGCCGAAATCAGGTTGAACGCGCCGCATATGCCTTGAAACAATTGCACGTTTTTTACGCATTGGAATTGTCACTACCGGAACCAACATTGCGGTCAACGTAGCTATAACAAACGTTGGAGTAATTCTCGCCAGCAGCCCAACACAGCGGCAACCAAAAACAACTAACGAATCAGAACGATTTTTTTGAGTCGCCGATGTCACTTCATGTTGCGACGACGCGACAAGCGCATTCGTCGATCAGCACGCTGAGCACTACGAGAAGCACGACGAGACTGCCGCAATGCAACCCGTTCAGCCGTTGCCGGCGCGATTGCCGCCTGATTCCAGACTTTAAAAAAGCGTTGCACTGCTGTGATCGTGCAAAGAATCAACATCAACCACATCACCCAAAACAGCAATGCGTCAAAAAGCAAACCGACACACAGCAAGATAATTCGTTCGGCGCGCTCCATTAACCCACCCTTGGCTGTCAACCCGAGTGCCTCAGCTTTGGCTCGCTGATATGAAATCAAAGAAGAAACCGCCATAACTGCGAATGGCAACACTGCAGCGTGAGCGCCGCGTTGAGAACCTAAAAACCAAGCAACGCCACCCAGTAGAACTGCATCTGTTACGCGATCGATAGTCGAATCAAAAAAAGCACCGCGCTGGCTACTTTGGTTTGATGCTTTGGCTAATGCGCCATCAAACAAATCAGGCAACGCAGCAAATATTACAAGCAACAATCCAACCTGCAATTGACCAATCGCAATCGTTACAGCTGCGACACAAGCGATTACTAGTCCAATTAAAGTTAAATGGTCCGGCGAAAGCTTCGTTCGACGCAACAATTCGCCCACTGGGCGCACAATGCGTTCGACTTCTTTCTTAAATCTGCCGTCAAACATTGCAATAGTCTAGTGCAATCTTGTTAGCCAATCTCATTAGCCAATCTTGTTAGCTGTCTGGGTTCGCTTCTACAAGACACTCAACAATTCGCGCGTCAACTGCGTCAATCAAAACGAGACCACGTTGTAGCGGCGGTTCTTGTTCGCTGTAACAAAAAACTCGCCACGTCGGACGACTGCGCAACCCACGCCAAACTTGTTGTGCCGAAGCATGCCCAACAGCGAAACCAACGGCACGCGTTGCGTAAATAAGCGCGAGTTTTTCATCAACTGTCATTCGCCATGATGACGACAATGAATACAAACCAAAAACGCCCAACAATATTGCGGCCCACATAAAACCATCACTGACTAGACCATTTTTGTTGGTGTGTTGCCCCGCCCAAAGAATCAGACACATTACGGCAATGCCGAGATAAAGCAAAGCTGGAATTTTGCGTCGACTGTTATCCGGAAACATGTATGGCCCAACAAACGCAGTGACATTTAAATCATCTGGAAGTGAATCGCGAATTTCGCTTGCTGAATCTGTCGCCACTAATTTGCCACTTTCCATGCTGCTCGGATTCTAGAGGCGCTGACATCTAATGCTTCTGGCAAAATCTTCGTGTTTGCAGTCACTACCATAAAATTGGTGTCTCCACTCCAACGACCGACGATGTGCACGTGCAGATGCTGTGCAATGCTTCCACCAGCCGCAGCACCAAGGTTGAGCCCGACATTAAGCGCCTCAGGTTTGTAAACAGCCTTAATAACTTTTGTCGCATCTGTGACAGTCGCCCAAAGTTCACTTGTCTCATCGACACTTAACATTTCGAGATCGGCAACTTCACGATACGGAACCACCAACAAGTGGCCGGATGTATATGGGAACGCGTTCATGATCGCGAAAACGGTTTTACCACGATGCACGATGTAACTCTGCTCATCGCTCAGGTCACTATTTAAAATCTGAGTGAAGATTGATGCATTGCTTGTGCTTCGCGTATCTTGCCCGTGCATCACATAATCAGCGCGCCAACCATTCCAGATGTGATCTAACATTTTATTACGCCTTAATCTCTTGACCGACATCATCAGCAAGCTGTTTGATGAAATCGCTCAATGAAACACCTCGAATTACGTCACCACCACGCGGATTCACACCGACTGTTGCACCTGCAATATCATCATCGCCCACGACCAACACATACGGAATGCGCTCTAACTTTGACGCACGAATGCGTTTGCCAAGTTGCTCATCGGCAACTAGTTGATCTACCCGATATCCGAGTTTGCTCAGAGTTTCTGTGACTTCAAGCGCATACTGCTCGTGCGCCGACGCCACTGCTAAAACACGAACTTGGATCGGTGCCAACCAAGTCGGAAACGCTCCGCCGTAGTGCTCGAGTAAGACACCGAAGAAGCGTTCAATCGAACCAAATAAGGCGCGATGCAACATGATCGGGCGCTTTCTTGCATTATCTGTAGCGATATATTCGAGACCGAATCTTTCTGGCAAATTAAAGTCGCACTGAATCGTGCTTAGTTGCCACTTGCGGCCGATTGCATCGCGCACATCGATGTCAATTTTGGGTCCATAAAACGCAGCGTCGCCTGGAGCCACCGTGTACGGCAAGCCGTGACGCTCTAGTGCTTCTTTTAACGCCTCAGTGGCCTTGCCCCAAATTTCATCAGAGCCAACTGATTTTTCAAGATTGCGTGTGCTGAGTTTGAAATCAAAATCATTAAAGCCAAATCTACGCAAGACACTCAACACGAAATCTAGAAGTGATGCGATTTCGTCTGCCATTTGTTCTTCAGTACAAAAAATATGGCTGTCGTCTTGAGTGAAGCCGCGAATGCGAAGTAAACCATGCAAAGTGCCTGCGCGTTCGTAGCGATAAACGGTACCAAGTTCAAACAACCGCAACGGTAATTCGCGATAACTGCGTTGGCGATCGCGATAAATCAAACAGTGCATCGGACAATTCATCGGCTTTGGATAGTACGTACCGTTGTCCATTTCCATTGGTGGGTACATGCCGTCTTTGTAGAACTGCAAGTGGCCAGATGTTTCGAACAAGTGTGCATTTGCTAAATGCGGTGTAAAGACAAATTTGTATCCGCCGTTTTGATGGCGCTCGCGACTGTAGTCCTCCATCAGTTTGCGAACGATGCCACCCTTCGGATGCCAAACTGCAAGACCGCCGCCGAGTTCTTGCGGAAACGAAAGCAAATCCATTTCAACTGCCAACCGACGGTGATCACGCTTTTCGGCTTCTTCAAGTCGATGCAAATGTTCAGCCAACGCCACCTTTGACTCCCACGCGGTGCCGTAGATGCGTTGCAACATTGGTCCTTTTTCGTTGCCACGCCAATACGCGCCGGCAACTTTCATTAATGCAAAATGACCGAGACGGCTCGTTGATGCCACATGTGGCCCACGACAAAGATCGACAAAATCATCCGTATTTCGATAAACGCTTACGGCATCTGCGCTGCCTGCTTCACCAGCATCGCTTAAGTCTGCGTCGCCCTGTGTGACGCGCTCAATAATTTCACATTTGTACGGCTGATCAGAAAAAAGTTTCAACGCATCGCGTGCCGACATTTCTGAGCGCACAAAAGGTTGATCGGCATTGACGATCTCTTGCATTCGTTGTTGAATCTTGGCGAGATCATCGTCACTAAAAGTTTTTGAGTTTGGCAACTCAAAGTCGTAATAAAAGCCGTCCTCAATTGCTGGGCCGATTGAGAACTTTGCGCCTTTAAAAAGTTGCACAACTGCTTGGGCTAAAACGTGAGCAGTTGAGTGACGCAGAACGTGGCGACCCGCATCTGAATCAGCAGTAATTATTGAAACTTTCGCACCATCAACGAGAGAAACTCCTAAATCGGTTTCAATGCCGTTGACAACGGTTGCGACTGCCGCCTGACCCAGACGCTTGCCGATTGACATTGCAAGATCTAAACCTGTTGAGCCGCTCGGCAACTCGCGAGTCGAATCGTCTGGCAACCGAATCGTAATCGTAGAGATATTCGTAGTCATGACTCGTTCAGTCTAGATTGTGAAAGTTTTAGATATGAGTGCGATTAACGTTCGAGCGCTTTGGCGCATACTCATATAAATACTGCTGATTCGTTAGCGCCTGAATCTTTGACATCACTTCATCAGTTAATTCGCGCAATACCTCAGGATCATCGGTGCGTGACATGTACTTCCGCGTGTCTATTGGCGGACCGATTTCAATTTTGCATTTCTTGCCAAATTTCGGCATCACCGTATCCGGCGCCATGATCGCGCTCGTGCCAGTTATCCCAACAGGAAAAATCGGACAACCAAATTTCAGCGCCAGCCTCGCTGCACCAGTGCGACCTTTATAAAGTTTGCCGTCGCGACTACGTGTGCCTTCTGGAAATATCCCGAATAGTTCGCCACGCGCTAACACAGCCTCAACTGCGAGCATCGCCGAAATGGCACCCTCTCCTCCGCTCCGATCGAGTGGGATCATGCCGATTTTTGTAAACAGCCAACGTGTCTTCCAAGAATCCATATATTCACTCTTGCCCACGACAGACATATTGCGCGGTGAATGCGTAAGCAAAAATACTGAATCTAAAAAACTGATGTGATTCGCGCACAAAATCGCTGGGCCAGTCACGGGGATCTGGTCGAAACCAATTAATGAAAACTTCCAAAATCGATTTACAAAAAAACGAACGAATGGCCTGAAGCGAGTCTGAAATTTTGTTGCACCAACAAACTTCAGTGGATCAAAATTTGCTTTGCTCATGTTTGCCGATCGGTCATCACATTAAGTGTCTAAGGTCTAGCTGAATGTCTAGCTAAATATCTAGCTAAATATCTAGCTGTCTAGATTAATCCCGAGAAGTTTTGCCGAGGCTGCAATGCTGTGGCCAGCGGCTACGACTTGGTCGAGCACATTGATCGCCTCAGGAACATTTAAGTCATCATCTAGTGCAGCACGAACTTCAGCAAGCCCTGCGGTACCGTCACCATTTTTTGCCGACACCCATGATTTGAGTCTTGCCAACGAATTAGTCATTGACGATGAAGTCCATTCCCACTCTTGGCGATAGTGATTAGAAATCAGCGCAAGCCGTATCGCTCGCGGATCATGAGCATTTCGCAAGCGATCAACAAATTCAAGATTGCCCAAACTCTTTGACATTTTCGTTCCGTCCATAAAAACCATCGCAACATGCATCCAATGTTTAACAAATTGCTTTCCGGTTGCGGCCTCAGATTGAGCGCGCTCACACTCATGATGCGGAAAGATCAAATCGCTTCCACCACCGTGCAAATCAATCGTCGTACCGAGATCTCGCAATGCCAATGCCGAGCATTCAATGTGCCAACCTGGTCGACCTGGACCCCAAATCGTGTCCCAACTTGGCTCATCGGGCGCAGATGGTTGCCACAATACGAAATCGAGAGGATTTCTTTTATCTGGATTATCTAGGTCACCGCCTCGTTCTGCCGCGTACCGCAACATTGTTTCATTGTCGTAATTTGAGACGCTTCCGAATGACTCGAACTTTGTGACATCAAAATAGACACTGCTACCGCATTGATAAGCGAAACCTCTGTCTAAAACTAATGCGATAAATTTTCGAATATCTGGGATCGCTGAAGATGCGCGCGGCTTGCTGAAAACATCCAACACGTTTAGCGCTTTCATGTCTGCATCAAACCTTGCTTCTTCGCCAGCCGCAAGATCTAAATAATGCACGCCAAGTTCTCTGGCTTTGGCAAACAGCGGGTCATCAACATCTGTGACATTGCGAACGCACTTGACGGTATGACCCTTATCGATTAGTCGACGCTGCAAAATATCGTAACTTACAAACGTAAAGGCGTGACCAATGTGAGTTGCGTCGTATGGCGTGATGCCACAGGTATACATCAAAACTTCATTGTTTGGCGCAAAATCGACAACACTCTTTCTGACAGTGTCGTACAACTTCATTGTCACTTAGATTCACCACGATCTGGGATACCAGTGAGCCGCGGCGCAACGCGAGTTTTGTAACGCACATTTAATTGAAGCAAAACTGCGGTGAAGGCTTCAATCGCTAAGGCATTCGAAAGACTGCCAGCATTCAACGGGCGACAACCAGGTATGCGCAAAACAATTTCAGAAATAGTCGCCGTTGCAGTCGGGTCATCTGAACAGATCAGTACATCACTGTCTACTTCATGAGTTAGGTTGCCCAATTCTGTTGCTGGCAAATGTTGAAACGCTGCAACAACTCGAGACAACGGAATCTCGGCCTGAATATGCGCGGCGATACTGCCACGAGGCGGCACTAGTGGCTGAAATTCTTTGCCCACCCGAACTAATGCGTTAGCCATTGTCACAACAATTTTGCCGACCAACTGTTGAGTGTGCTCGTTGACGATCGTTGCGGCTGAGTCCCACGGTGTCGCAATGATTACTATTTCACAGTTTGCTGCAGCGTCGTTGTCGCCACCATTTAGATTTAATTTAAAGGCTGGCCACTTGCGTGTGAGTTCGGCGCAGATGCCCACCGCTCGCTGAGAATCACGAGAACCGAGAAGTACATCACAGCCAATCGAAGCCAGGCGCAACCCAAGGGCGCTTCCCGCTGGCCCTGTTCCACCAAGAATTCCGATCCGCATGACTCGCAACACTACTTACTTAAATTGTGTATTTACTAGCTGTATTAACTAGTGATAAAACACCGACGCAATGTAAACAGGCTTCGACCAACTACCGTTTAGCGCATGGGAATTCTTGATGGGAAAAACATTGTTATATCCGGAGTGCTGACCGATGCTTCTCTAGCATTTGGTGTCGCCCAATTGGCCCAACGCGAAGGCGCAAATATTGTTTTGACTGGCGCGGGACGTGGTTTATCGATCACCGAGCGCACGGCCCGCAAGTTAGAAAAACCAGCGCCTGTTGTTGAATTTGATGTCACTGTTGATTCGCATGTTGAGAGCGCACGCAACGCCGTGAAACAGCACTTTGGCTCTTCTGGTCGCGTCGACGGAGTCTTGCACTCAATTGGCTTTGCACCTGCTGCGTGTCTGGGAGATGATTTCATGGCTGCGACTTGGGCAGATGTTTCCGTGGCGATGCAAATTTCGGCGTATTCGTTGAAAACACTCGCAGAGTCATTTGCTCCGTTGATGACTAATGGTGGCTCAATTGTTGGACTCGACTTCGACAACACTGTTGCGTGGCCCGCCTATAACTGGATGGGCGTCGCCAAATCTGCACTTGAAAGCACCAACAGATATTTAGCCAAGGCTCTTGGTACCAAACAAATTCGATGCAACTTAATTGCTGCTGGCCCGATTCGCACGATGGCGGCAAAATCGATACCTACATTTGGAGCGTTTGAAGATGTCTGGGCGCAACGAGCCCCACTTGGTTGGGATGTAAACAATTCAAATAGTGTCGCTCGCAGTTGTGTAGCGATGCTCAGTGACTGGTTTCCTGCAACTACTGGAGAGATAGTGCATGTGGATGGCGGTTTCCACGCGATGGGTGCCTAATTGAAAAACGCAATACAGTTACGAAAGTTTTTCGTTAAAACAATTTCAACGGTTTTAATTTTCGTGAGTTTTCCAAACATTGCTTTTGCATCAGCTCAAGTTGAGGCATTCGGTGTTGATGCTGGCTATGAAGCTCAATGGGGATTACAAATCATTCATGCCAACGAAGTTTGGAGTGTCTCCACGGGCCGAAATGTTTTAGTCGCAGTAGTTGACTCGGGCTCTGGGCCCAACGCGGATCTCACAACGAATCTTTCGCCGGGTCGTTCAATAATCCGTGGTCGAACAACCGACGGCGCAAACGATGTCGACCCAAATGGTCACGGAACCCATGTCGCTGGGATCATTGCGGCTCTGGCCAACAATGACATCGGTGTAGCGGGTGTCGCACCAGACGCAAAAATTCTTCCGATCAGAGTTCTTGACTCAAATGGTGACGGCTCAGAGGCTGACGTCGCTCTTGCTATTCGATACGCCGTTGAATCTGGCGCGCGAGTAATTAATCTTTCACTTGGCGGAATCGGACAAACCGAACAACTTCTAAGTGCAATTCAATATGCCTCAGACAACAATGTTCTTGTCATAGCCGCCGCAGGTAACGCTGGACCGACCGCAGGTGTTACTTATCCCGCTGGGAACGATTTGACTTTGGCGGTCACTGCAGCAGATCAAACAATGACTTCCCCATCGTTCGCACAACGCGGCAGTTATATCGATGTAACAGCACCGGGAGTTGGCATTTGCTCAACTATTCGTACCGGTTCTCGCGTCGACAGCACACGCGCGTGCGCTACCGCGGGTGAACCATACATCACGATGAGCGGCACATCAATGGCCGCTGCTTTTATAAGCGGTGTGGCTGCATTAATTATTTCAGCCAACCCAACAATGACTGCAGTTCAAGTTCGCGAAGTGATTGTTGCGACAGCAACAGACATCGGCGCACCAGGCCGAGATGACACATTTGGCGCAGGGCTCGTAAATGTGTACGCGATATTTAGGGCACTCGGTTATTTTGCCAGCGAAATTGCGTACCCAACATTCTCGCCTGTAGGTCGAATGGGCGTCGAGATTCTCGCCAACACTCTGCAGTTGCCGCCATCAGAACGATTGCAGTGGTATCGCTGCAGTTCTCCTGGCGAGGCAACTGCTGCAATTCCGGTTGAATGTGTATCAATAGCACGATCACAAGAACTGCGATATACACCAACAGTCGATGATCTTGGTTCGTTTCTGCGACTTGGAACACTGATCACTCTCGGCGGAACCCCACAAATTAGATTTTCAGCAACGACTAAACGCGTCGTCGGAGTGTGGGCTTCGTCATCAGCAATCGAAACTGGCTCAACTATCGCAATAAAAAATCTGATTGAAAGCGCATCGAACGGCAAACCAAGTTTGAAAATAATTTCTGGCCCGTGCGCGATCAAAAACAAGTCTCTAGTTGTCTTTAACGAAATTGGCAAGTGCCTGATGCGCGTGAGCAGTGCTGCGACAGCAAAATATCCAAAACTAAATAGCACAGTGATAATCGATATCACCGAAAAAATAAAAGTTTAAGTCAATGACAAACCGACTCGCGAATGAGACAAGTCCATACTTACGCCAGCACAAAGACAACCCAGTTGATTGGTTTAGTTGGGGGCATGAAGCATTTGAGTTAGCCCGCCAACGCAGCGTCCCTGTGTTGCTGTCAGTTGGATATTCGGCCTGCCATTGGTGCCATGTCATGGCTCACGAATGCTTTGAAGATCACGAAACCGCAAACTTAATGAACGAACTTTTCGTAAATATCAAAGTAGACCGCGAAGAACGACCTGATATTGACGCGCTTTATATGGATGCAGTGCAGGCAATGTCTGGTCGAGGCGGATGGCCAATGACGGTTTTTATGACACCAGATGGTCGGCCATTTTTCGGTGGAACATATTTTCCAAAAGTGTCGTTCATTGCGTTGATGACTGCAATTAACGATGCTTGGCATAATCGCCGCGACGATATCGATAACAATATTTCTGCGCTTGTCGAATCTTTAGATCGAACAGCACAAATCAAGCCAGACGAAACTTTGCCAACAATTGATTTATTTCAGCAAGCAGTTAACGGACTGAGTCAAACTTTTGATTCACATTGGGGTGGCTTCGGTGGCGCACCCAAGTTTCCGAGCACAATGAGCCTTGATTTATTGCTGCGAAGTTTTCTGAACGATGGCAGCCCGACGACTCGCAACATGTTGACAACAACTCTGGATGCGATGGCTTCAGGCGGAATGTACGACCATTTGGGTGGAGGATTTTCGCGCTACAGCGTCGACGAAAAATGGCTGGTGCCCCACTTCGAAAAGATGCTCTACGACCAGGCTCTGCTTGTTCGTGTCTATACACATGCGGCGGTTGTGTTTAATCAACCAAATTGGCGACAAGTCGTTGAAGAAACGATTGAATATCTTTTACGCGATTTACGACACGACAACGGCGGTTTTTTTAGCGCTCAAGATGCCGACTCGCTTGACGACCAGGGGCATTCACATGAAGGACATTTTTATGTCTTCACACCCGCGCAGGTGCGGGCAATTTTGCCTGAAGAACTAGTTGAGACGGCACTTGAATGGTACGAAATTACTGACTCTGGCAACTTTGAGGGATCAAATATTCCTGCGCGATTGAATCATCGTGGAGAATTTAAACGCACCAGCGAAGTTGACGAGATTCGAAGACTGTTATTAGAGGCACGCTCGTTGCGTACTTGGCCATTACTCGACGACAAAGTTTTAACCGAATGGAACGCGATGATGACATCTTCGCTTGTTGAGGCGGCAGTTTTATTTGATCGCCAAGATTGGCTTGATGCTGCCCAGCAAAACGGCGAGTTTATGCTCCGTGAATTGCGCGATAAAAACGGTCGCTGGCTTCGAAGTTGGCAAGAATCTGGGGTGCCACAGGCCCGACATCGCGCACTAGCCAGCGACCTGGCGAATCTGATTGACGCCTTCACTCGACTTGGTGAAGCGACAGGCAAATCAGCTTGGATAACTCACGCGCGTGAAGCTGCAGACCAACTTCTCAGTAATTACTGGGACAAAACAAATTTTGGTTTTTTTACGATTGCCAACGATGCCGAGCAGTTGATAGTTCGGCAAAAAGATTTGCTTGACAATGCAACGCCCTCAGCTAATTCGACTGCCGCGCTAGCCATGCTGCGTCTTAGCGCATTAACGGGTGACAAGAAATACCATGATGCGGCGTTGAACATTTTGCGATTGTTCTCACGGATTGCGGCAAGTGCACCGAGCGCATTCTCTAATTTGATCAATGCAATACATCTGCAAAATGTTGGAGTAACCGAAATTGCAGTTACAGGGTCTCGCGCGGATTTACTTAGAGAAATACAAAAAAATTGGCTGCCCACGGCGGTAGTTGCGTGGGGTGAGAAATATGATTCACCGATATGGAGTGACCGGCCCGAGGGTTTTGCATTTGTCTGCCAGAACTACACCTGCGCTGCTCCAGCATCAACTATTGAAGAATTAAAAACTGCTTTACGTTCAGTTTTGAATTAGTTTTAAATTAGTTTTACCACTTACCAAAATGTGTGATCTGTGCTGGCGTGCGTCGCTTGCGACTGGCGCTCAAGCCGTTTTCACTTGAACCGTCAACAAACAAATCTTTAGTGCGGGGCCAACCCATCGCCACTGCGCCGATCAGTTGTAAATCGTCCGGCACGCTCAATAGTTTGCGCAATTCCGCTTCGCCAGAGAACACCGCAAAAAATAGCGCACCAAGCCCAAGATCATGGGCTGCCAACAACAGTGTCATCGTTGCGAATGATGCATCAACTGTCCAATACGGAGTGGGCCAACTTGATTCACCAGCACCTAAACCTGTTGAAGATTTATCCGACTCGCTGTACCGCGCAACATAAGCCGACGAGTCAGCAAAAACTAAGCCAATGATTGGTGCATCAAGTAGTTGCTTCCATTTAAACGAAGATCGCTTTTTAGCCGGCAATGTTGTATCCCAAAACTTAGAAGTTTCACTATCTTGCAATACCAAAAAATGCCAACCTTGAGTCTTGCCCGCTGATGGCGCCCGCGATGCGAGATCGACTACCCGCTCAATTAATTCTGGTGCGACTGGGTCGTTACGAAAAGATCGCACCATCTTGCGCGAACGAACACAGTCCGCAAACTGCACGGCAAAACTCTTAGTGTTTGCCGAGCTTCAAAAGATTTTCGGTCATTGTCCAGCCGTGCACCACGAGCACGCCAGCCTTCTTCGCCGAAACAGTCTTAAACATTGCATTAATATCTGCTGGAGCCTTACCTGGTTTAAGCGAATGAAAATCCATAAATCCGCTTTGACCATTGCTCTTGATCACAAAAGATTGTTCGTCGTAAGTCGATTCGCAGCCAAAGCGACGGGCCAGACGGCGACCCCAAGCGCGCTCTTCACCGACTGCCTTGTGATCAGGTCGAGGAATCATTTCTGTGAGCGACTTGAACGCCTCAAGCGCATCGGAGTCAATAAACCGTGACCCAACGACAACATCTTCGTCCGGAAACGCCATTAGTGCACGATGATATGCCTCACTCATTAACCCTTTTAGAATCTGATCTCGTTTCGTTGTCGGTTTTACGCTCAGCATGCCCAACAACACACACGGCGTGCCACCGATGCGCTCAAGCGTTGAAAACATGAAACCATGCAACTTGTTATCGAGTCGCGCACTGGCAAATAGAACCCAATCTTCTTTTGCTTTTGAAATCGCGCCGATTCCGAATGAACCACCCATCGAGGCGAGTTCGTCAAGATCAGTATCAGTTAATTGTGAAGCATCTTTGGTCTTGACAACAAGCGACATAACACCTCTATTCTGCCAGCAAAAATGCTCAATTCCGATGGTGCGGGTTAATTAACCGCAATTGAATTATTTAACCGATATAAACGCTGTCACCGTAAGACGCACGAAGTCTTCCCATTACGCGATCAATATCAACATTAAACTCATCAGGCAAACGCAACGCAGTAGTACCGATGTGCAATTGAACTGGTGTCTGCCCAGTGTGCTCACGCAATAAATCTCGCAACTCGTTGAGATCCTCTGGCGACGGCGAAACTCCTGGCAAGTCAATATGCACACTCAAATCACTCGCCCGCATCGGTTCGACGATTTGAATTTCTTGAGCATTGAACGCAATCAATGATTCATCGCGTCGGTCAAGTCGACCACGAACCAAGACGATCTTGTCTTCTTCGATTAGATGACCAAATTTTTCATAAGTTTTCGGAAACACCGTTACTTCAATTGAGCCTTGCAAATCTTCTATTTTTAGGATCGCCATTTGTGCACCCTTGCGCGTGAACTTTCGGTCAACAGAAGTGATTACTCCGCCTAGTTTCAAGAATGCACCATCTGCTTTTTCTTCAAGATCAATTAACGAACACTCGACCTTTCGACGCAACTGTCCTTCGACTCCACGCAATGGATGATCAGAAACATAGAGTCCAAGCATCTCGCGCTCAATTTTGAGTTGTTCTGACTTCTCATAATTAATTTGCGGAATCTCTATTCGCTCAGAATAACCAGACCCTGAACCATCGTTATCGCCGAACAGACTCATCACCCCTTGATCGCGCTCACGGCGTCGCAACAATGTGTTTTCAATTATCGGTTCGAATACTGCAAGCAATCCCTTACGCGGGTGGCCAAGCGAATCAAATGCACCAGCCTTGATCAGCGATTCGACAGTTCGTTTATTGAGCGTCGAAATTGGCGCACGGTCAGCGAAATCATAGAAAGAAGTGAATGGTTGATTATTGCGTCGATATTCAACCAAATTAGTTATCAGCGCCTCACCTACGTTGCGAATCGCCGACAAACCAAAACTTATAACTTTCTGATCGCCATCAATTATCGGAACAAAGTCAACTCCTGATGTATTGATATCGGGTGTTCGCACGACAATGTCACTGGCTCGAGCGTCTGCGAGAAACACTGCTGCGCGTTCGTAGTTTGCTTTAACGCTTGTCAGTAGACATGCGATGTATTCGACTGGATAATGTGCTTTGAGATAGGCAGTTTGATATGCAAGAAAGCCGTAGCCATAAGCGTGGCTCTTACCAAATGCGTAGTCTGCAAAATGCTCGATTGAGTCGAATAGTTTTTCGCCCAACACGGGTCCGTATCCCATGTCAACGCAACCACTCTCAAAACTCACACGCTCTTTGGCCATGTCATCGCGGTTCTTTTTGCCACAAGCCTTGCGCAAGTCGTCTGCTTTTTCAAGGCTGTACCCAGCGAATTTTTGAGCAACGCGCATCATGCTCTCTTGATAGATCATCAAACCATATGTATCACCGAGTAACTCTTGGGCGTCTGGGTGAAACAACTCTGGCTGCTTGCGACCGTTCTTGAAGTCAGCAAAATCATTGTGCATATTTGCCGCCATCGGGCCGGGTCGATACAGCGCAACGATGGCCGCCAAATCATCCAATGTGCTCGGCACCATACTGCGAACTAGTGCGCGAATATTCGTTGACTCAAGTTGGAACACCCCGATGGTGTCACCGCGACGAAGCAACTCAAATGTCTTCGCATCATCAAACGAGACATTGTCAATATCAAAATCAGGGTCACGTAATTCTTGAATCATTTTATTCGTATCAGTAATCACATCTAAGTTTCGTAAGCCGAGAATGTCCATTTTCAAAAGACCAAGTTCTTCGACGGCATGCATCTCGTATTGCGTCACGATTGGCGCAAGTTCGGCGTCTTGACCCGACTCGGCTTTTCGTTGAATCGGCAAATACTGTGTGAGTTTTTCTTTGGTGATCACTACTGCTGCTGCGTGAATACCAACATTACGTTTTAGGCCTTCTAGACCACGGGCAACATCCAACACCCGCTTTACATCTGGGTCGAGGTCATAAAGCGAACGTAACTCACTGGCTGCTTTGTACCCTGCTGAATGTTTGTCATTTTCTTCAAAGCAATATTTAAGAGGAGTATCGCGACCCATCACAACGGGTGGCATCAACTTGGCAATCTTGTCGCCTAATCCGTAAGGGAATCCAAGGACTCTCGCTGCATCGCGCACCGAGTTGCGGGCCTTAATCGTGCCAAACGTAATAATCTGCGCTACGTGGTCACGGCCGTATTTAGTTGAAGCGTAACGAATCATCTCATCGCGATATCGCGAGTCAAAGTCCATGTCGATATCAGGCATGCTGCGTCGCCCAGGATTCAAGAACCGTTCAAAAAGTAAGTCGTAGCGAATCGGGTCGAGATCGGTTATTCGCAATGAATACGCAACAGCGCAACCTGCAGCCGACCCACGACCAGGCCCGACACGAATTGATTGATCTCGCGCATAACGAACAAGATCCCAAACAATCAAGAAATAAGAACTGAATCCCATTGTTTTGATCGTTGCTAGTTCGTATGCAACGCGCTCAACGACATTGTCCGGCAGTTTTTCGCCCCATCGTTGTTGAGCACCGAGCCAAGTTAGGTGTTCAAGATATGCATGATCGTTAGCAAACCCTTCAGGAATTGGAAAGTCAGGCAACACTGGCACACCAAAATCAATTTGAACTTTTGCGCGCTCGGCTATCCAAAGAGTGTTGTCACACGCAGTTATCTGCTCGCGAAACAGCCAACGCATTTCTTTGGCAGATTTCAAATAGTGCTCTTGGCCTTCAAATTTTAAACGATTCGGATCGGCAATAGTGCTGCCAGTTTGCACACACAGCAGTGCATCGTGAGAATGACTGTCGTCGCGGTGGGTGTAGTGACAGTCGTTTGTAGCCAATAACGGCGCACCAATTTTTTTGCCAATTTCAATCAGCTTTGGATTAGTTTCAATCTGCAACGGAATCCCATGATCTTGCAACTCGATAAAAAAATTATCTTTGCCGAAAATATCTTGAAGTCGAGCAGCAGTTTTTAAGGCCTCTTCTTCTTTACCGTTTTTAAGTGCTTGCAACACATGACCGCCCAGACAGCCAGAAGTTGCGATCAAACCTTCGTGAAATTTAGTCAGCAACTCCCAATCCATTCGTGGCTGGTAGTAGTAACCCTCAAGAAAAGCCAAACTAGCTAACTGAATTAAATTTTGATATCCAGTGTTATTCTCGGCGAGCAAAGTTAAGTGATAGTAAAGTTTTTTGCCCGCTTCGGTGTCGCCTCCGCTGTCATCTAGTTTTCCGCGACGAGTTGGGCGCTCAGTTCGTGTTTCAAAAGCCATATAGGCCTCTGTGCCGATTATCGGTTTGATTCCACGTTTGGTGCACTCTTTATAAAAATCGATAACACCATACATGTTGCCGTGATCCGTGATTCCTAACGCTTTTTGCGAATCATTGACCGCACAATCAACAAGTTCGTCTAGACGTGACGCACCGTCAAGCATTGAGAATTCTGTATGAACATGGAGATGAGTGAACGAATCACCCATTACAAATATGTTCCGGGGCGATCTCCTGGCTGCGCACTTGATGCTTCGCCTGATTGAATTTGCTTTTGCTCTGACTGTTGACGCATTGAAAGTTGTTGCGCAAACATCGTTGCTTGAATACCGTGGAATAAACCTTCAAGCCAACCGACAAGTTGAGCTTTGGCTATCCGCAATTCGGCATCAGACGGAATATCACCATCCTTGAACGGCAGTGCA
>JAPKZT010000317.1 GCA_026393655.1 Actinomycetota bacterium
CTGCTATCGGCTGAGCATGTTGCGAGGGCGATTCGGCGCGAATCTCGAGTGGTTCTTCGGTGACTAAAACATCTGGTTTTGATACAAATGACCCATCTTTGCGAACCGCAGTGACTGTCCAGTTGGCCACTTTACGTCGCACAACAGACGCGATATTTGCCATATTTTAAGGCTATCTATAAATCGGTTTGCCTAAAGTTCATTTACCTCATCATCTGAATGATTAGCGCTAAACCCCATTATGTGGCATGATTAGGACGGCTTAAGAAGAGACCAAAAGGTTTCGGGGCTGATTTATAGATTACTTATTAGGAGTAAAACAATGGAAGTACTTACAACAAGTAACGACCAGTTGGTTTACAACGCGCTTTCATTTGCTGTTGCAGCAATGGCAATCTCGTTTGTTTACTACCTCGTCTCACGAAGTCGAGTTTCTCCTGCTTATCGCAGTGCCGTAACAATGTCGGCAATGATTTGCGGAATCGCGGCTTATCACTACTGGAGAATGTTCAGTAACTTCTCTGAAAAAGCACCATTTAATGAAGGTTACCGATACGCAGACTGGCTATTGACAGTTCCACTACTTGTGGCTGAGCTAGTAGTTGTCTCTGGCATCGCCAAAGAAAAAGCTAAAGGCGTAACAACAAAGCTTGCTATTGCAGCAGTTTTGATGATCGCTTTCGGTTACCCAGGCGAGATCGCAAAAGCAGGTAGCAGTGCCAGCATGATTTGGTGGATCGTCGCGATGGTTCCTTTCATCTACATCATTTGGATCTTGTTCGCAGGTGAAGTTGGACAAGCACTCAAGGGTCAAAGCGGAGAAATCGGCAAGAAACTCAACAACCTTCGTTACATTTTGTTGCTCACTTGGTCGGTTTACCCAATTGCATACCTTTTGGGTGACAGCGAGAGTTTCTTGGCCAAAGCAGTTGGTCTTGACTCAGCACAGTCATCAACAGTGATCCAGGTTGGTTACACAATCGCCGACGTTTTGGCGAAACCTGGTTATGGTCTTCTTATCTTGGGCATCGCAATCGCACGCTCAAAGGCAGAGGGTTACAAAGAAGTCTAATTTCGAATTCGTAAAGAAGAAAGAGAGCCCCAGCTTCGGCTGGGGCTCTTTTATTTTTGCAACTAACCTCTGATAGCCATGATTCGTAAACAAGACATACCAGGGCTCGGGCTTGTTGCGGTAGTTGCTGTCGTTGCCTTCGCGGTTGAGTCAGTCGTTAAGAGAAATACGCCGATCGTGCTTTCTCCGCTTGTAGTCGCAGTTGTACTGGGTGGATTGATTTCAAATTTCGGCCTGATTCCCGACAGCTGTCGTAGTGGCTTGCGTTTTGCGGCACGAAGTTTATTGCGCCTCGGAATTGTGCTTCTTGGTTTACAACTCTCATTCACTCAAGTTCGCGAGTTAGGTGCGCCCGGTTTGCTTCTCGTTGTTTTCGTCGTTGCGATCACGTTTGTTGGCACTCAGTGGCTCGGCAAAAAGTTGGGGCTTTCACATGGATTAAGCCTTCTCGTCGCGACTGGTTTTTCAATCTGCGGAGCCTCGGCAATCGCTGCAATGCGACCTGTTAGTGATGCCGACGATGATGACATGGCTTACGCAATTGCGCTCGTCACAATTTGCGGCACTCTTGCAATTTTCTTATTGCCAGCATTCGCCGAGATAATCGGCTTCTCAGGTGCACAATTTGGTTCTTGGGTTGGGGCAAGCGTGCACGATGTTGCTCAGACTGTCGCTACTGCTTCAACAGGTAATCAAGAAGCCCAACACGCAGCCATCGTCGTAAAACTGACTCGCGTGATGTTGCTTGCCCCGATGGTTGCGGGCGTTAGTTTTGCTCGTCGACGCAAAACTGCTAAGTCTCAAATGGTCGACGAGAATGCAACAGCGAATGCGGTCAAGCTTCCACCGTTGGTGCCGTTATTTGTATTTGGCTTCTTGGTAGCGATCTCGCTTAACTCGTTCTTCGACATTCCAAAGGTTGTGCTCAGTGATGCAAAGTGGATCGAGAAATCTCTGCTGGCAAGCGCTCTCGTTGGGCTTGGCGCCGGAGTTGACGCGCGCAAACTTCGTAGCATCGGCGCTCGCCCACTCGTTCTTGGTTTGATTTCTTGGCTACTTATCGCCACACTCTCAGCAATCGGCGTCGCAATTCTTTACTAGCAGTCGATTAGTTCGAGCTTTCCAGTGTGGACATCAAAGATCGCACCAGCGACGACCAAATTCTTAGGCAAAATTGAGTACGAGCGAATGCTCTCTACGTCAGCTGCCAGTGCCGCTCGCTGATCTGTCACCATTTTGAATTCAACGCTTCGCGTGTCGATCCCATGCTTGCTTTCGATGCTGGCATGAATTGACTCTTCGTCGCCACTTGCCATACGACAATCAGTGTGTGGCATGACCAAAACTCGGTCAACAGCCAGCAGATAAGTCGCTAAAACCAACGTACGTAAAACGTCGTCAGTTACACGCGCGCCAGCGTTTCGCAGAATCTTTGCATCGCCCGACTTCATACCAACAACAGCCAACGGATTTATTCGCGAATCCATACAGGTAACAATTGCCAGACCTTTACGGGCGGTACCGGTTAGGTTTTCATCTTCAAATGCTGACACAAATTTTGAATTCGCCGCCACAACATCGGCAAAGGCATCAAATGGAAATTTACTCATCACAAAATACTACTAGTTGAGCCGAATTTCTCTGTCGCATATTTGCTCTACATCTTGCCGATCGTGAGTTACAAGAAATTTGTACCCTACTATTGCAGACATTTGCTCTCGCAAGAAAGTCCGTAACTCTGGTCGCGCGTTTTCGTCGAGTGCCGATAGTGGCTCGTCTAAAAGAACGATCTTTGGCGCACCAATAAAAGCGCGGATCAGTGCAACCCTTTGCGCTTGGCCTCCAGACAATTCTCTTGGCAACAGGTTCGCGAGGTTTGAAATACCATGACTTGAAATCGCATCGTTAGCTAGTTCGCGAGATCGGCTTCGGCTCATCCCTGACATTCGCAATGGAAACGCAATGTTGTCGCACACTGTCAAAAAAGGCAGAAGTGTTTCATTTTGGAAGACCATACTCACATTGCGCTGATGCGCTGGCACAAACTCATCAGTTTCGGCGTCATCAATTATTTGACCATCAATCACAAGAGAGCCTGTAGTCAACTTGACTAGCCCCGCCAAGACTCGCAAAAGCGTTGTCTTGCCAACGCCGTTTGAACCGGTGACTGCAATAATCTCATTTTCAGATGCGATCTCGCACTTCAACGTAAAGGTACCCAAACTGACACTGCCATCAAGTTTTAGAGTCATCGTTTAGAACCAAGCCATCGGTCACGCATCGAAATCAATACCAAAATGCAAACTACGAGTAGAACAAAACTTAATGTATATGCAGCCTGCGGATCGCTCTCAAGTAAAAGATACACAGCAAGCGGAGTTGTCTGGGTGCGACCCTGAATGTTGCCAGCGAATGTAATTGTCGCACCGAACTCACCAAGTGCCCTTGCCCACGCCACAGCAATGCCTGCAACGAGCGAAGGTCGCAACAAACGCAGAGTCACTAGATAAAACTTCTTGGCTTCATTGGCTCCCATTGTTGATGCGACTTCTTCGTATCGTGAATCAATCGCGCGCAAACCGCCTTCAACGGCCATAACCAAAAACGGCAACGCCACAAATGCTTCAGCAATCACAACGCCGATCGGCGAAAAAGTAAGTTGCACGCCGAAACTGTCAAAGAGAAGTGCACCTACTAATCCATTTGATTTTCCGTAGGCGGCAAGCAGTGCGACACCACCAACAACGGGCGGCAGAACCATTGGCAGCATTACAAACGCGCGAACGAGATAACTGCCCCGAAACGCAACACGAGCAAGCACCCAAGCCAACGGTAAACCCAATATCAACGCCAGAAATGTCGCTGCAATAGAAGTAACCAGTGAAAGACGAAGTGCCGACAATGTCGGGCCGTCGGTTAATTGGCTCAACAAAGAACCCCACGAGATTTTGCGCAAAAGACTGACCAACGGAAGACATATATATACAACGCCAAATATCGCGCCAACAAAAATAAACAGTGGTGGTCGCGAGATTGGTCGGCGTTTAGTCATTGGGAGCACTTAACTAGATCTTAATAAAGCCAAATGACTGCAATAGTTCTTGCCCTTTCACTGAGAGTAAATAGTCAATAAATGCCACTGCTGCCACGCGATTATTTGAGTTGCGCAATAGAGCAACGCCATAAATTGCATCAACATTTAAGGCTTTTGGTATTTCAACGACAGCCACTGACTTCTTTGCCGAAAGAACATCGGTCAAATAGACAATCGCGGCGTCGGCATCACCGATTGCTACTGCGTTTAGTGCAGACTTTGCATCAACCGCTCTCGTAATTTTCGACTCGTCTATATTCAATCGAGCGAGCTTTAAAACTGTCGCACCATATTGCCCGCATGGCACTGTTGCCCCACACAGCGATAGGAATTTTGCATTTTTTAGATCCGATACAGTTTTGATTTTCAGCGGATTACCGGGTTTAACAGCTATTGCCATTTGGTTATGTGCAAAAATTTTCGGATAACCAACACTGGCCACATCACCAGATTTGATGAGCTTTTCAAGATTCGAAAGGTCGGCCGAAGCAATCACATCGCTCGGCGCGCCGGCCTGAATTTGCGCGACTAACGAAGATGACGAACCAAAGTTGAACCGAATTTTGACCTTTGGATTCTGTTTACGAAAAGCCTTTGCGATTTCAATAAATGAATCACTCAATGAGGATGCAGCAGAAACAGTAATCGTGCCCTGCAAAACCTTCTCTGGCGCGCCAAATTGATAAGCATTCGCACCTTGACCAAGGGCAGCAAATGGGGCGATCACACTTACTGCTACTACTAGTGCTACTGCTACCATTGGCCGCCGAAACCGCATAAATAAAATCCTTAAAAAAACTAAAGCACTAATCCCGAATGTCTAGGTGATTAAAACTACTAGATTTCACTGGTGGCAAAAAACCAAAAACTAGTTGGAACATTGTTTGTAATGATGTCGAGTCTTGGTTTCTCAATCGGCCCGAGTCTGGCGAAACATGCCTATGACTCTGGGTCGAATCCACTCGGAGTAATGACTGTTCGATTCACAATTGCGAGTCTGATCATGCTCATTCTGCGTCAAATTATTTTGCGTAAAGAACCTCTGCCGACGCTAAAGATTATTCTTGAAATGTTCGCTATTGGGGCTCTCGGGATTACAACAGTTTCATTTGCATACTTTTTGGCAATCGAATCAATTGACACAGGTTTAGCAATAGTGCTTTGGTATTGCAACCCACTAATAGTCGTATTGATGTCGTGGATATTTTTGAAAAAAAGACCCACACGCAGCATTGCTATCTCACTTGTATTCACCATGGTAGGTATTTTTGTTACTGTAGGCCAATTCAAGAGCGGCTCAAATCGGGCGATTGCCTTGATTATGTTTTCGGCGTTTATGTTCTCGGTTTACCTACTGACTGTTTCACGAGCTCTGAAAAAAGTTCATTTACTAACAGGTGTCACATTTATAAATATCGGTGCCGCACTCGGATATTGGCTTATTTGTCTAGTTCTGCCATTTGGGCTCACTGTCAAGTACCCAAGCAACACTTTGAGTTGGCTGTTAATTACTGCTTTCAGTGTTTTCGGAACAGTTGTACCGTTTCTGTTTTCATACGCCGGCATGAAACGCGTTGGCCCAAGTATGTTGGCCGTAATTACAACTCTTGAGCCAGTGTTGGCAATCACTATGGGCATTATTTTTCTCAATGAGTCGTTAACAATTCAAAAGGTTATTGGTGCTGCTCTCGTGATCGGCGCATTGGTGTTGCTTTCAATTCTTGATCGACACGATGAGGTTCAAATCGCCCATCAATAGTTTTAGTTAGTGAGCGCAATGTTTAGTTGCGCCCACTAACTAGCTAATTAACTAACTTTTTAGTGCTGCTTTTTGCTCTGGTGTCAATTTGTTTACGAATGCTGGTTTCAATGCTTTTTCTTGTGCTGGTGTCATCGCCGCCAATTTTTCGTTACTAAAACCTGCAGCAGATGCCGGAGGAAGGGCTCCGACTGCTGCAGGTTTAATCGTTGCAAACGCTTCTGGCGGCATTGCCTGAACTTGATCGGCTTTCAAACCTGATATCGCCTTGGCTGGAAGAGCACCAACCTGTTGTGGTGTCATTGTCGCCATTGCGGCTGGTGGTAGCGCACCAACCTGAGTTGGTTTCATCGCCGTGAAAGCCGAAGCCGGCAACGCGCCAACTTGCTCAACATTTAATGAACCAACTGCTGCTGGCGAAAGTGCACCAACCGCCCCAGGTTTCATTGCCGCGAAAGCAGTTGGTGGCAACGCATCAACTTGATCGGCTTTCAAACCTGCCATTGCCGCAGGTGGCAAAGCACCAACTTGTTGCGGACTCATTGTCGACATTAACGTCGGAGACATCGCACCAACCTGAGTTGGCTTCATCGCCCCAAACGCTGCAGCCGGTAGCGCAGCGACCTGCTCGCTATTAAACGAACCGAACGCGTTATTTGGCATTGAAGCCAACTGCGTCGGTTTCATCCCAGCAAAAACTTGTGGCGTAAGAGCACCAACCTGGTCAGGTTTGAAACCAGCAAACGCATTGGCGGGCATTGCTTTGAATTGTTCTGGATTCATCGCCGAGAAAGTCTCAGCCGAAAGTTTTGCCGCGTCAGCAGGTTTGAAATTGTTGAACGCATTCGCAGGAACCTTGTCGATGTTCCAACCAGTTAAAGCACCAGCAAGCGCAGCCGCGTTACCAGTACTAGTTGGCGCAGCATTCGCAGCAGGATTTAAGGCTGCCTGTGGCAACGCGTTACGTTGCTCAGGGCTCATTGATGCAATCACAGCCGAAGTCAACGATTTAAACTGACTCGGAGTAATCACCGACAACGCACCTGTTGGCATCGCATCCATTTGAGTTGGAGTAAACGCACCCATCGCAGCAGCCGGAATTGCCTTGAACTGATTTTGTTGCATACCAGAAATCGCTGAAGCACCCAAAGCAGCAAACTGATCAGGCTTAAACGCAGTCATCGCAGTCGGTGGCAACGCAGCAAATTGATTTTGTTGCAAACCAGTAATCGCCGACGGCGGTAAAACTTTCATTTGACCCAGGTTGAAGCCCTGCATCGCACTAGGTGGCAACGCGGCCATCTGGTCAGGCTTGAAACCTGTCATTGCTGCAGGTGGCAGAACTGCGAACTGATTTTGATTAAATCCACCCATCGCAGCCGCAGGCAACGCAGCCATTTGAGCAGGTTTAAAACTAGTCATTGCACTCGGTGGCAACGCAGCAAACTGATCAGGTTTGAAACTAGTCATCGCCGACGGCGGCAACACGTTGAATTGATTCAAACTAAAACCACCCATCGCTGCTGGCGGCAACGCAGACATCTGACTCGAATTAAAACCAGTCATTGCATTTGGTGGCAAAGCAGACATCTGGCTGGAGTTAAAACCACCCATCGCACTAGGCGGCAACGCAGCCATCTGATCAGGTTTGAAATTGGTCATCGCACTCGGCGGTAGTGCAGACATCTGCGAAGAGTTAAAACCACCCATTGCCGACGGTGGCAACGCAGCCATCTGGCTCGAATTAAAACCAGTCATCGCCGACGGCGGCAAAGCAGCCATCTGACCAGAGTTCATCCCACCCATCGCACTAGGTGGCAATGCAGCCATCTGACTTGAATTGAAACCAGACATTGCACTTGATGGCAACGCAGCCACCTGACTAGAACTAAACCCAGCCATTGCCGATGGTGCAATCTGGCCCGCCTGAGTTGGGTTGAAACTTCTAAATGTGTTCGGATCAACACCCGCCATGTTCCCAGCGGTCAAAGAGTTTCCGAGTGGCACACCGCCGGCCCCAAATGTTGGCGCAGGCCCAATTATTGGTGCAAGCATTCCAGGCAAAATAATCGGCTGAACAACACAATTAAAAACGCACGGCGCCAAAGTCGCAGGAGTTCCTCCTCCTCCACCGCCTCCACCGTCACTTGGCACTACGCCAGCAACTGGTACTGCCGCTGTCGTGAATTCGTAACTGCACGGATGCGCACTACAAGTTGCCATACCTGCATAATCGTTTCCTGCGCCGTCTGTAAATGCGCCGGCTTCAATCAAAAGAAAATATGTAGTAGAAAAGCCAAGATCTGCAGTCGGATTGATCGTCACCGAACTTTCGGAAACCGTGACCATACCAGTGGCCGAACTGGTCTGAAGCGTAAAAGTCTGAATAGGCGTACCGCAAGCTACTGCACCGGTACAAAGTTTTATAAACTTGTTGGCGATATCAACAACAGATTCACTGAATTTAAGAGTGATATTTCGACTCGGGGTAAAAGTCGTCATGCCATTTGGTGGGTCAGATTGCGAATTGCTCAAAGTCGGAGCAATTGTGTCTGTGCCTGTTGAAAAACTCCAAGTTTGTGGTGTTGCTGAAGGCAGACCGAGATAGTTATTTGGCGTAGTAGCAAGGTCGACAAATGCGCCAGGCAAAATCAAAACATGATACGCAACACCAAACAACATCTCACCAGACGGATTTATGGTCACACGATCATCGTTTGGAAACGCCGAAACTACTACCCTTGAGCCATCTGATGGAATCACCTCAGAAGTTGTAATTAGATTTGTTGTGCCATCAGTTTTTGTTGCCGTGTATGCACAGCCAGTGATCGCGGCTGATGCAACATCAACATTAGTCTTCGCAAACGAAACAGTGCTGCCGCTGACTGCTGTTATCGCCGAGGCGGCATTGTTGTAGACCACATTTGAACAACTCGTGGTTGTGATTTTGTCACCGACTATCAAACCAGGCGCAGAACTAAAAGTCAGCGTCGCAACATTGCCGGTTAGCGCGCCAGTCGTAATTGTCGGTACGACTGAGCGAACCAAAGTAATCGTTTTTGTAGCGTCAGTAGTGAACTTTGCAACTGGTTCATTGAACCTAATTACCAAGTTTGCAGCCACTGCAGCCTGTGTCTCACCCGTAAAAGGCGTCGCGGTTGAAACTGTGGGTGCCGAACTGTCTGTGCCAATAGTGACCAGCGTCGAGAACGGTGCGCTCAAGTTGAAGAAGGCATCGGCGGCATAAAGTTTGTAATTGCCAGCACCGAGAGTTGTTGTTGCCATTGAA